>JBFJPA010000226.1:0-7533 GCA_041617355.1 Longimicrobiales bacterium | reverse complement strand
GAGAGGGAGAGGGAGAGGGACAGGGTAGGGGGTATAGGGGCCTCGACACCTGTCGGGCGGACGGGTTGGTTGGCGTCCTCTGGCGGGGTGGTCTTCGGCCGTCCGTCGAGCGCCGGCCCTGGACGCGGCGTCCTAGATTGGTCGTGAGTGAATGCGTCGAACGCCGACCGTGCGGGCTTGCCGCACGCAGGATTGGACTCACGACCATGAAGATCCACGTTTGCCGACGCTGCGACGGCTCCGGGCACGTGACCGGCGGCTTCCATTGGGAAATGCCGTGGACGCGCTGGGCGCCGACGCCGGAAGCCGCGGCGGCCAGTTTCCTCGCGCCACACGCCTGCCCCGATTGTGGCGGGACGGGCGCGCTGATCGAGACAATGGCCTCGGCGGAGGTCGGCCTGCCGAGCCGACGCGGGCTCCGTTCAGTGCCGTACACGGACCACGTGTCCAGCGTGCTGCGTCGACAGACACGCCGCGCCCGCGCCAATTGAAGACCGACGGACGCGTATAGAACGCGAGGCATCAGGCGCGCGCGCGCGCCTGAAGACCGGACCCCACGCGCGCCGGCGATCGATCGCGCCCCGGCCGTTGGCGTCGACCGGCCGTCCCATCCTAGATTGCCGCAGCAACCAGCCTGACACACCGTGCAGTTCACAACCGATCGCGCGACGGTGCGCAAGTTCGGCGCCCCGCTCGTTTGCGGGTACGGGGTCGCCCGACCCCTGAGCCAACCGGAGCGCGCTACGCTGGTGGCCGCGGCCCCTCCCACGACTGTCCGCGACCCGCCGGCCCAACGAATCTCGAACGCGGGAGAGAGAATGAACTCACGGCCCTCGTTCCTCGCCATCATCGGTCTTGTCGTGGCCGCGGGGTCGACGCCGGCGCAGGAGGCGCAGCCCGTCGCGATCGCCGCCTACTATCAGTGTGACCCTGCGCGCGAGGCGCGCGCCGATACGATCATGCGCACGATCGGCGACATCGTCGCACGTCAGGTTGCGGCGGGGCACGTGACCGGCTGGGGCTGGCTTTCCCACCAGCTGGGTGGCACGTGGCGTCGGGCCCTCTACTACGTCGGGCCGAATCGTGACGCCCTGCTCAATGCGCGCACCCGGATCCTGCAGGAGGTGAACGCCGAGCAGGCCCGGGCGTCTCGCGAATTCAGCCAGATCTGTCCCACTCACGACGACTACATGTGGGAGCCGATCGCCGCGTCCACGGCCCTGCTCGACGTAGGCCGGATGCGCGCGAGTGCGAGCCTGAGCCAGTATTATCAGTGCGACCCCGCACGGTTGAGCCGGGCCGATGAGTTGTTGCGCAACGTGATCGGCCCCTTTGCATCCACTCAGATTCGCAACGGGACCATCAACGCCTGGAGCTGGAACGCGCGTTCGCTCGGCGGCGAGTATGACCGCCTGCTCATCATGGATGGCCTCGATGCGAAAGCGTTGTTGAACGCGCGCGATGGAGTTTTCAAAGCCATGCGCAGCGAGCGGGACGCGGCACTTCGCGAGTTCGAGTCGATCTGCCCGCGTCGCCATGACTACGTCTGGGGCATCAGCATCGCGGAGCCACCGCCGGCCTCGCGTTGAACCACGATCGCGTGCACGGAGAATCCACATGATCGGGATTGGAGCGTGGCGTAGAACCGTCGTGCTCGGCGCGGTCTTCGCCCTCTTCGCGGGCATCGGGCCGAGCGAGCTGGCGGCACAGCGAACGGTCAAGCCCGTGCTTCACGGCCGTCACTGGATGGCCATCACCGGGAAGCCGCTGGCCGCGACGGCGGGCGCGGCCGTGTTCCAGAAGGGTGGCAACGCCGTGGACGCGGCGGCCGCGATGCTCGCGGCGACCGCGACCATGTGGGACGTATTGTCGTGGGGCGGCGAGACGCAGGCGCTCATCTACAACCCGAACACCGGCAAAGTCATCGGCATCAACGCACTGGGTGTGGCCCCGAGCGGCGCCACAGTCGAGGCGTATCGAGCGCGCTCGCTGCCGTATCCGCCGGAGCACGGACCGCTGGCCGCCGTGACGCCCGGCACGCCGGGTGGCCTGCTCGTCATGCTGGCCGAATACGGCAAGCTCAGCCTCGCCGAGGTGCTCGCGCCCGCGATCCAGATGGCCGACGGTTACCCGATCGAAGCACAGACCGCGAACTCCATCGAGTCGAACAAGGAGCGCATCAAGGAGTGGCCGTACTCGAAGGCGGTTTTCCTGCCGCACGCGGGTTCGGCTCGCGAGGCGCCGGCGGCCGGCGAAGTATTCCGCCAGCCGCAGCTCGCCGCGACGTTGCGCAAGCTCGTGGACGCCGAACGCGGGGCGCTCGCCGCCGGCAAGTCTCGCAAGGAGGCGATCTATGCCGCGTACGATCGGTTCTACCGTGGCGACATCGCGCAGGAAATCGCGCGCGGCACGCAGGAGCAAGGTGGCCTCATCACGGCGCAAGACCTGGCCAACTGGCAGGTCAAGATCGAAGAGCCCGTCAAGACGACGTACAAAGGCATCGAGGTCTACAAGCTGACGACGTGGACGCAGGGTCCCGCGTTGCTCCAGGCGCTGAACATCCTCGAGACCTTCGACGTGAAGGCGATGGGGTACAACAGCGCTCGCTACATCCACACGCTGTATCAGTCGATGAATCTGGCCTTCGCCGATCGTGACTTCTACTACGGCGATCCGTACTTCCCGCCAGACGAGCCGGTGGCGGGCCTGCTCTCGAAGGAGTATGCGCGCGAGCGAGCACGCGGCATCCACCTCGACCGCAACGACCCCGATGCCAGGCCCGGCGATCCGTATCCGTTCCAGGGCGGCACGAACCCGTTCCTCGAATACCTGCGCAACTGGCACACCGTAAAGCGCACGGTGACGACCCAGGAGTCGAGTCCGGAAGACGCTGCCACCGGCGGCATGACGCCGGACGAAGCGTTTTATGCGGGCACGACATCCGTGCAGGCGGCGGATGCGGAGGGATGGGTCGTCTCGATCACACCCAGCGGGGGTTGGGTGCCGGCCGTCATTGCGGGCAATACCGGTGTCGGTCTGTCGCAGCGCGCGCAGAGTTTCGTGCTCGACGCGGCCGACAATCCGTTCAACGTGCTGGCGCCGGGCAAGCGGCCTCGCGTCACGCTGACGCCTAGCCTCGCACTCAAGGATGGGAAGCCGTTCCTCTCCTTCGCCGTCCAGGGCGGTGACAGCCAGGATCAGAACCTGTTGCAGTTCTTCCTCAACGTGGTCGAGTTCGGCATGAACGTGCAGCAGGCCGTCGAGGCCGCGAACATCAACAGCTTCCAGATGCGTAGCTCGTTCGGTGAGCATCGGTCCGAGCCTGGCAGACTGCTGGTGCAGGATGCGACGCCGCCGTGGGTGATCGACGAGTTGCGCCGCATGGGCTACCGCATCGACACGGCCGAGCGGACCTCGGGTCCGATCAACGCGATCTGGTTCGACGTCGCACACGGCACGTTCTGGGGTGGGTCCAGCCATCACGGCGAGGATTACGGCATCGCCTGGTGATGCCGTCGCCCGGGCATGGGCGGCCGCGACGGTAGCCCATGACGTCGAGCGGAGGGGCCGCGAGGGCTCCTCCGCTCTCGCATGTCTGGGGTCGGCGCGCCTCCGAAAAACCTCCAAATCCGTGTCCTGTCGCGCCTTGGCCGCTGCCCGATGCGGTTGCGGCAGGCCGATTTCGGGGCTAGAATGCAGGGATATATCCCCTCATTTCCCCAGTGCCGTTCCTCCGTGGGCCTCCTGCGGCCGCCACTCGAGGTTCTGGTCAGGAGAAAGTCATGAGTAAGAACGAGGACCTGCTCGCGCGGCGATCTGCGGTCGTCTCGCAGGGCGTGCCACGCGTCACGACAGTGACCGTCGCGTCCGCGAGCGGCGCCACATTGACGGACCAGGAAGGCAACGAGCTGGTCGATTTCGCCGCCGGCATCGGCGTCATGAACGCCGGCCACTGCCAGGAGCCGGTGATTCGCGCCATTCACGAGCAGGCCGCCAGGCTGTTGCACACCTGCTTCCATATTACGACGTACGAGCCCTATGTCGCCCTGTGCGAGCGGCTCGTCGAGCTCCTGCCTCACGGCGACCGGACGAAGGCCGTTCTGTTCAACAGCGGCGCCGAAGCGGTCGAGAACGCGATCAAGATCGCGCGCCAGGCGACAGGCCGGACCGGCGTGATGTGCTTCACGGACGCGTTTCACGGCCGCACTCTGCTCGCCATGTCGCTGACCTCGAAGGTCGGCTACAAAGCAGGCTGCGGGCCGTTCGCGCCGGAGATCTACCGGCTGCCGTTCCCCTACCACTACCGCTACGGCGATGGCCTCGACATGGACGCGTTCGTCGAGCGTGAGTTGAACCGCCTGCGCGATGCGCTGCACTCGGTCGTCGCGCCCAAGGATCTCGCCGCGATCCTGATCGAGCCGGTCGCGGGCGAAGGTGGGTTCGTGCCAGCGCCGGCCGCGTACCTGCAAGGACTGCGCGAAATCTGCGACGAGCACGGCATCCTGCTCATCTTCGACGAGGTCCAGTCGGGGTTCGGCCGTGCGGGCGCGTGGGGCGCATATCAGCGACTCGGCGTGGTGCCGGATCTTTCGACGTGGGCCAAGGCGATGGGCGGTGGCCTGCCCATCTCCGCCGTCATCGGCCGCGCCGAGGTCATGGATGCCGTTCGGCCCGGGACGATCGGAGGGACCTACGGCGGCAACCCCGTCGCCTGCGCCGCCGCGCTCGCGACGATCCGCCTGATGGAAGAACAGGCCCTGCCCGAGCGCGGCCAGCGCATCGGCGCTGTTATCCGGGAGCGACTGTCCCAGCTGGCCGAACAGACGACGGTCGTCGGCGACGTGCGCGGCCTGGGCGCCATGATCGCGATGGAGTTGGTCGAGGCTGGCGATGCGACGAGACCCGCCAGCGCGCTCGCCGGGCAAATCGTTCAGGGATGCGTCAAGCGCGGCCTGCTCGTCATCACGGCCGGCACCTATGGCAACGTCATCCGGATCCTCGCGCCCCTCGCGATCAGCGACGCCGAGCTGGAGCGCGGCCTCTCGATCCTGGAAGACGAAGTCCTCGCGCAGACCCGTGCGAGCCAGTCGAGCGGCGGCGCGGCCGTCGCCACACGCTGAGGCCCCGTCCATGACGCCTTTCGCCATCGCAGGCCTGCAGCTCTATCTGGGCGGGCACCGCGACAACTTCGCGCACATTCGCGCGCGCATCGCCTACACGACGCACCTCTTCCCTTGGGTGCAGATGGTGGTGCTGAGCGAGCTGGCCACGTACGGTCCATCGCCGCGGCTGGCCGAACCCATGCCGGGGCCCGCGGAGCGCGCATTCCAGGAGCTCGCCTCACGCCACCACATCTGGCTGATCCCCGGCTCCCTGATGGAGCTGGAAGGCAAGAAGGTCTTCAACACCACGCCCGTCATCGACCCGAACGGTCGCGTCGTCGCGCGATACCGGAAGATGTTTCCATTCCAGCCGTATGAGCACGACGTCGAGGCGGGCACCGAATTCGTCGTCTTCGACGTTCCCGGCGTGGGCCGCTTCGGCGTGTCGATCTGTTACGACATGTGGTTCCCCGAGACGTCGCGCACACTCGCGGCCATGGGTGCCGAGGTCATTCTGCATCCGTCGATGACGACGACGCTGGATCGCGATGCGGAGCTTGCGATCGCGCGTGCGACGGCGGTGCAGAACCAGTGCTATGTCGTCGACATCAACGGCGTCGGCGAGGGTGGCAATGGCCGCTCGATCTTCGTGGGTCCCGAGGGCGAGGTCCTGCACGAGGCGGGCACGACGGAATCCGTCATGCCGCTGGAGCTCGACCTGGACCGTGTCCGGCGCAGCCGTGAATTCGGCCTGCGCGGGCTGGGACAGCCGCTGAAGAGTTTTCGTGACTGCAAAGTCGATTTCGATGTCTATCGACGGGACAGCGCAGTGCGCGCGGGATTGAAACGGCTCGGCCCGCTGGTGAAGCCGGGCCGCGGTTCCCGCGCAGGGTTGGGCCACGCCGCGAGCGTGCCCTTGCCACCGGCCACGACGTCGGACGGGCGCCTGCACAGGGCTCCGTCCGTCGGAGTGCCACCGGCCGCCGTGCCGCCCGACCGAAGAGGGGGAATCCCATGACGGCAAGACCGACCGAACGTCTTCGCGATGTTATCTCGCCCGATCTCGCGGCCGCGCTGACGAACGTGGCGCGCGCGCGGACCGACAGCTGGAACCGGCTGCGGGACGGCGCCCGCCGCTTGCGCCGCATCCCGCGGGAAGACGAAGAGGCGCAGCGGCTCCGCACCATTTGCGGCGATGCCTTCGATTTCCTGCGCCGGATCGAACGGTATCACGCGTTCCCGGGCGAACGCGCGCTCGATCAGGTTCGTGAGCACTTCCAGCGCGGCGCGTACGAGCCGTTCGCGCAGCAGACGGTACGGCTGGTCCGGCTGCTGACGACGGGTGCATTCCGCCGGCTCGACCTGTCGATCTCCCGGATGAAGGACTACTCGGACCTGCTCAATGTGTCCGGTGTCAGTGCCGCCATCCACGATGCGATCCCGAAGGAGACACGGCCCTACTTCGAGCTGCTGGTGGTGGACGACCTGACCGCCCGCGAGGCCGCCGACCTCCAGCTCCGCATGCTCGACCTGCGGCGGCCTGACGACCAGTTCATCTACACCGTCGTCACCGTGCCCACGTTCGAAGACGCGCTGCTCGCCGTCCTGGTAAACCCGAACATCCAGGCGTGCGTGTTGCGCTCGAACTTCTCCTATCGTGCGGCCGACGGCGGCGAGCTGCTCGACGCGGTCTACCAGATCCTGCAGCAGAATCCGGAGCGGCTCGAGATCCCCATGGCCAGCGAGCGCAGCCTGATCCTCGGCGCTGCCCTCAGCCGGCTCCGCCCCGAGCTGGACCTCTTCCTGATGACCGACGCGCCCGTCGAGCAGGTCGCCGGCTCACCCAGCCGCGCGTTCCGTCGCGTCTTCTACCAGCAGGAGGACTATCACGACCTGCACCTGAGCGTGATGAAGGGCATCCACGAGCGGTACGAAACGCCCTTCTTCTCGGCGCTGCGACGCTACAGCCAGAAGCCGACCGGCGTGTTCCACGCCCTGCCCATCTCGCGCGGCAGCTCGATCCGGCATTCACACTGGATCGGCGACATGGAGCGATTCTATGGCCGCAACATCTTTCAGGCGGAAACGTCGGCGACGACGGGGGGGCTCGACTCGCTGCTCCAGCCGCACGGGCCGTTGAAGAAGGCCCAGGAACGGGCGGCCCGCGCGTTCGGCGCGCGCGAGACGTATTTCGTCACCAACGGCACATCGACCGCCAACAAGATCGTCCTGCAGGCGCTGATCGAGCCCGGCGACATCGTGCTCGTCGCCCATGACTGCCACAAGTCGCACCACTACGCGCTCATGCTGGCCGGGGCGCACCCGGTCTACCTCGACACGTACCCGCTGCCCGACTACTCGATGTACGGCGCGGTGCCGCTGACCGAGATCCTCGCCAAGCTGCGGGAGCTGGAGGCGGCGGGCAAGCTCG
>JBFJPA010000225.1:0-7564 GCA_041617355.1 Longimicrobiales bacterium | reverse complement strand
GCCGAGGCCAGAGCGCAGCTCACGGCGCTGGGCGTGGTGATGCTCGGGCAAACCGCCGAGCTGGTGCCGGCCGACCGCAAGCTCTACGCGCTGCGCGACGTGACCGGGACGGTCGAGTCGATCCCGCTGATTTCGGCCAGCATCATGTCGAAGAAGCTGGCGGAGAGCCTCACCGGGCTCGTGCTCGACATCAAGACGGGCAGCGGCGCCTTCATCACCGATCCGGCCCGCTCGATCGAGCTCGCCGAGACCATGATCCGGCTGGGAGAGTCGCATGGCTGCACCACCATCGCGCTGCTCACGGCCATGGACCGGCCGCTCGGTTGCGCGATCGGGAACGCGCTCGAGGTCGAGGAATCCGTGCTCGCGTTGCGAGGCGAGGGCCCTCCGGACCTGCGCGACGTGTCACTCGCGCTCGCCGCCGAAATGCTCGTGCTCGGGGGCGCCGCACCGGACCTCGACACGGCGCACGCAGCCGCCAGCGCGGCCCTGGCCGACGGTCGCGCCCTCGAGTGCATGCGCGCCGTGATCGAAGCACAGGGTGGCAACCCGGCTGTCCTCGACGACCCCGCCCTGTTGCCGCAGGCGAGCGTTCGCCGCGTGGTGACGGCGAATGTGTCCGGCACCGTCCTCGGCATGGACGCGCGTGCGATCGGGCGGGCGGCCGTCGTACTCGGCGCAGGTCGCCCGCGGCTGGAGGAGGAGATCCGGCCGGGCGTCGGGTTTCACCTGACCGCGAAGCCCGGCGACACGATCGCGGCGGGCGATGCGATCGCGACCGTGTTCGCCGACGACGTGGCGGCCGCGGAGCTCGGAGCGGCCGCGCTGACCGCGGCCATCCAGGTCGGTGACGGCCGGCCGGAACCGCTCCCACTCATCGCAGGCCGCATCACGTCGGCGGATCTGGCGTGACGCGCGTTCTCGTCTTCGACACGACCCACCACGCGCTCTGGGCCGAACAGATCGCGACGGATCTGCGCGTGGGCGCGCAGGTCATTCCCGCTCCGGCGGACGCGAAGGCGAAGTGCGATCTTGCGCTGGAAGTCCTCGAGGAGGACGCGGAGCGCTTGCTCGCGTCGCTCCGCGAGGCGGGTGTGCCGTTCGCCGTCTACGTCAGCGTATCGGGCTGAGCCGCACGCGCAACGTGTCGGTCGTATCCGGCGGGACCGGACGGATGCCGCGGCGCGCGCGATCCCGGCCTTCCGCCGTCGTGTCGGGCGGCATGCGCCGCGGGAAGCTGCCGAACACGCCGCGGCTTCGCCCGATGTCGATCGTGTCGGTCGTATCCGGTGGGAAACGACGAAGCGGCGCGCCGAACAAACCACGCCCGCCCGCCGGCGCGCAGGTCTCCGTCGGCTCCGTCCCGGCCACGAAGTACTCGACATACGCGTTCTGCTCGCACCAGGACGACGCGAGCTTGCCGGATTCCCGATCGACCAGGCGCGAGGTGATGCCCTCCGGCCACGCCCACGGCTGGGGAATCGCGAGCTCCGCGCTGACACCGTCGGCTGGATAGTAGAGCGCGCGCATGAACTGGCCCCAGACCGGTGCCGCGAACTGGCCACCCGCCGCGTTTCGCGTCACCGGCTTCGGCCGGTCGAAGCCGAACCATACGGCGGCGAGCAGATCGGGCGTGAAGCCGACGAACCAGATATCCGTCCCGTCGTTCGTCGTGCCCGTCTTGCCGGCGGCCGGCACTTCGTAAGGCAGGTTCCCCAACGCCGGATTGCGCGCATTGTAGCCGGTGCCGTTGTCGACGGCGGTGCGCAGCATGTCCCGCACGATCGCGATCGTCGTCGGGTCGAACACCTCTTCCCGCTCCGGCTTCGTTTCCCAGAGCACGCGGCCGTCGGAATCTTCGACTCGCAGGATGTAGCGGGCCGCTGCGCGCGTGCCGCCCGTCGCCAACACCGAATAGGCTTCGACGAGTTGCACCGGATAGACGGAGGGCGCACCGATCGGGGTGGATGGGTAGGGTGGCACGTCCGTGGCAATGCCCATCCGACGTGCCACCTGCGAGATGGTCTCCAGCCCGACTTCCATGCCCAGCTTCACGGCGACGGTGTTGACCGAGTGCTTCAGCGCGTCGCGCAGCGTGAGGGGCCCGCGAAACTCCGGATCGTAGTTCTTCGGCGAGTAGATCGTGCCGTCGAACTGTTCGAGCATGACCGGTGAGTCGTAGATCACGTGAGAGGCCGGCAATCCGCTGGCGATCGCCGCAGCATAGGCGAACGGCTTGAACGTCGAGCCCGCCTGTCGCAGCGCCTGCGTGGCGCGGTTGAACTTCGATTCATCGAAGTCGCGGCCGCCGATCATCGCGCGAACATCGCCCGTCACCGGATCCATTGCGATGAACATGCCCTGCAGGTACGGCGTCTCCGTGGCGCCCTTGACGCCGCCCTCCGCCTGGGCCTGCTCGTACGTCTTCTCGCGGAATCCCGGACTGCGCTCGATCCGACTCCAGCCGCTGTCCATCGCGGCTTGCGCCGAACGCTGCATTTCCAGGTCCAGCGTCGTGACAACCTGGAAACCCTTGCTGTAGAGGTCCGCGCCGAAGCGGTCGTCCAGCTGCCCGCGTACCCACTCCACGAAGTACGGTGCGACACGTCCTTCGCCCGCGCCCGCCGGACTCTCCGGCAGCGGCTCCGCCTGCCACTGCTCCATTTCCGCGCGGCTCAGGAGTCCCTGGTCACGCATCAGCCGTAGCACGATGTTGCGGCGCCGTCGCGATGCGTCCGGATTCCGGAACGGCGAATACGTCGTCGGCCGGTTGATCACCCCGGCCAGCAGCGCGGCCTCCGCCGGATTCAGCGCGACCGCGGGTTTGCCAAAGAAGTACTGCGATGCCGCCTCGATGCCGTGCCGGCCGTCACCGTAGTTGACCTGGTTGATGTACGCTTCGAGGATCTCTTCCTTCGAATAGACCTTCTCCAGCTCCTTCGCGACGCGCGCCTCTTTCAGCTTGCGCGTGATTACGCGCTCGAAGCCGATCTCCTCCTGGAACATCCAGCGCGCCAGCTGCACGGTGATCGTGCTGCCGCCGCCCGTGATCCGGCCGCTCACGAGGTTGCGTAAACTGGACGAGACGATCCGGAAATAGTCGAGGCCCGCGTGCCGGTAGAACCGCTTGTCCTCCACGGCGATGAACGCCTGTGGCACGAACTCCGGCAGCGTGGACAGGCGGACCGGCGTGCGCCGCTCCTGGAACAGCTCGGCGACGAGCTTGCGATCCCGGTCGAGGATCTTCGTCGCGCTCTTCGGCTCCCACACGTAGATCGCAGCGATGGACGGACAGTCGCGACACACCGCGTTCCACGTGCCGAGGCCCAGGCCGGCCACGAACGTGCCGCCCACGAGCAGTGTGAGCAGGAAGCCGAGCACGAGCCGGGGCCTCGCCGCCATCGCCGCGTGCGCGCGCCGCGCTCCGCGTTCCGTTCTCTCGCGCAGACCGGCCAGCGTGCTCGTCGTCTTCGTTGGTGGTTTACGATTCGCCATGGACCGTTGTTTCCCGAATCTGTTCCGAAGCTCGGGCCGTACGCAGCAGCTGGCCGAGCGCCCTGTGGATCTCCGGATTGCCGGCCAGCAGACCGGTCTTCCCCAGAACATCGGCACCGCCATCTGGCGTCGTGACGACGCCGCCGGCCTCGCGGACAATCAGTGTACCCGCGGCGACGTCCCAGGGTGCGAGCGACAGCTCCCAGAAGCCGTCGAACCAGCCGGCCGCGACGTGGCAGAGGTCCAGGGCCGCCGATCCGGCCCGGCGGATGCCGGCGCTGTTGCGCAGGACGACCGCGAACTGGGCCAGGTACGCGTCCAGCAGTTCCGGCGTCTTGAACGGGAAGCCGGTTCCGATCAGCGCAAGCTTGAGTCGGTGGATCGAGGAGACGGCGATCGGCTTCCCGTTCCGGAACGCGCCGCCGCGGCGTGTGGCCCACCACGTCTCCTGGCTCGGCCCCGACATGACGACGCCGGCGACGAGCTCGCCCTCATGCATGACGGCGATCGAAACGCCGTACATCGGATACCGATGCAGGAAGTTGGTTGTGCCATCCAGCGGATCGACGATCCAGAGCCACTCGGCATCCGGCAGGTCAATGGCGCCGGCGCCGTTCGCGGTCGCCGCTTCTTCGGCGAGAATGGTGTGGCCGGGAAACGTAGCGTGGATCCGTTCGAGGATGCGCGCTTCGGCGTCGCGATCCACGTGTGTGACGAAATCCGCGATGCCCTTCTCGGACCACGCGTCCGGCGGGACGGCGCCGAGGTGCGCAGTGTGAACGGCGACGGCGCCGCCCGCGGCGTCCAGCGCCGTTTGGAGTACGGCCTCGTAGGACACGGCTCTCCGCGATCGTCAGAACGTTGCCCCGGCGGGGCGCGCGCGTAAACTTACCAGAGACGGGTCGCATCGCACAGCAGGTATCCTCGCGACCCATTCGAGTCGCGCACCGGCGATCGCATGCAGAGGTCTGCCGCCGTGTTCGTGGGAGGTTCCATGGCTGATTCCAGACCCACGCCAGGCGAACTGCTCGTGCTGATCTGCCTCGAATGTGGCAAGGAGTTCATGTTCGAGGACGAAGCGCCGCCGGCCGACCTGTCCTGCGACAAGTGCGGCAACGCCGTATTTCGTCCGTTCGCCGTCTCGCCGGGGCGCGACGATGTCGAAGACGAATTCCGATCGAGCACGGAGCGCGACCTGACGCCGGAGGAAGGACCGGGCGACGTGACGCCGGGCGACGTGAGCGACCTCGGCCGGATCTGAACCACTTGCCCGATCCCCGCTTCGATGGCTCGGGCGTCGCCCTCGTGACGCCGTTCGACGAACGCGGTGTCGCCGAGTCCGTTCTGCGCGAGCTCGTGCGATTCCATCACGCCGAGGGCACCGACGCGTTCATCGTCTGCGGCTCGACCGGTGAGGCGCAGGCCATGACCCCGGCGGAGCAGCGCCGGGCCCTCGATATCGTCATCGACGAAAACGCCGGACGTCTGCCGGTCATCGCCGGCTGCGGCGGGGGTGATACCCGCGCCGTTGCAGCCCTTGCCGTGCAGGCGAAGCAGGCCGGCGCGGATGGGATCCTGCTCAGCGCACCACCCTATAGCCGCCCACCCCAGCGTGCGCTGGTCGAGCACTACCGGACCGTGATCGCTGCGGGCGGTCTCCCCTGCATCGTCTACAACGTGCCGGGGCGGGCGGCGGTCAACTTGCAGCCGGCGACGGTGGCCGAAATCGCCGAGGACGAACGGGTCATCGGCGTGAAAGAAGCGAGCGGCGACATCACGCAGGTCGCCGAGCTGGCCCGGCTGGTTGGGGACCGACTCGCGCTGTGGAGCGGTAACGATGACCAGGTCGTCGCCTTGATGGCGTTGGGTGGCCGCGGCGTCATCAGCGTGCTCGCCAACGTCGCGCCGGCCCCCACGAGCCGCATGGCGCACGCGTTCCTCGAGGGCTCGATCGAAGAGTCGCGTCGCCTCCAGCTGACGATGTTGCCCCTCATTTCGGCGTTGTTCGCCGAGTCCAACCCGATTCCGGTCAAGGCGGGCGTCGCCTGGCTCGGCTTCGACGTCGGCCCGCCGCGTCCGCCCCTCACGTCCGTCGCGCCCGCCGTGTACGAGCGAATGGTCGCGGCCCTGCAGTCGATCGGCGTTCGACGCCGTGGCTGAGCCCACCCCGATCTCCATCGCGCTGAACGGCGCGAGTGGCCGGATGGGTCGAGCCATTGCCCGCCTCGCGGCCGACGCCGCGGATGTCGAGCTGGTCGCGGGCATCGGCCGGGGTCGAGACGGCTCGCTCCGCGTCGAGGATGCGTCCGGGGCGATTGCGGCCTCGTCCGTCGTCATCGACGTCTCCGCACCCGAGGCGCTGACCCGACTGCTCGACGTGCATACCGACCGCCTCGCGGGTCGCGCGCTGGTCGTGGGGACGACCGGGCTCGACGCGCCGCTCGAGGATCGTCTCGCCGCACTGGCCGTGAACACCGCGGTGCTCGTGGCCGCGAATTTCAGTCTGGGCGTGAACCTGCTCGCGGAACTGGTTCGGCAGGCGGCGTCCGCATTGTCGGCGGACGCGTTCGACGTCGAGATCGTCGAAACGCACCATCGCGGGAAAGCCGACGCGCCGAGCGGGACCGCGTTGCTCCTCGGTCGAGCCGTGGCCGAAGCCCGCCGCGTGGGGCTCGCTGACGTCCGGCGCGACGGCCGGACCGGCCGCACCGGCGAACGTGCGACCGGCGAGATCGGCCTGCACGCGCTCCGCGGCGGCAGCGTGCCGGGCGAGCATCGCGTCCATTTCCTCGGCTCGCTCGAGCGGATCGAGCTCGCCCACGAGGCCCTCGACCGCGATGGCTTCGCGGCCGGCGCCCTCGCGGCCGCGCGCTGGATCACCGGCCGAGCGCCCGGCCGCTACACCATGGCCGACGTCCTTCGAATCGGAAGATCCCAGTAATGGACTATCAGCAGATCCGCGACCTCATCGCCACCGCGCGCAAGCGCACGCCGGTCACCGTCCTGGTTCGCCATGGAGGTCCGCTCGAAGCCGCCGCGGGCACGGATCTGCAGGTCTACCCCACGGGCGCCGGCACGACGATCCTGGTCGGAGAATGGGACGTAATCAAGGCAGCCCTCGACGCCGCCGGCAACCGCGTCCTCTATCACCACGTCAGCAACGACCGTCGCAACTCCGCCGTGCCACTGCTCGACCTGAAGGGAGTCAACGCGCGCATCGAACCGGGCTCCGTCATCCGCGATCTCGTCGAAATCGGTGACCGCGTCATCGTCATGATGGGCGCCGTGATCAACATCGGCGCGATCATCGGTGCGGGCACGATGATCGACATGAACGCCGTCGTCGGTGCGCGCGCGATCGTGGGAAAGGACTGCCATATCGGTGCGGGCGCCGTGCTCGCGGGCGTTCTCGAGCCGCCCAGCGCGGACCCCGTCGTCATCGACGACGGCGTCCTGGTCGGTGCCAACGCCGTCGTACTGGAGGGCTGCCGGGTCGGCGCCGGCAGTGTCATCGCCGCGGGCGCCGTCGTGACAGGGAATATCGCGGAGAACGTCGTCGCCGCCGGCCAGCCTGCACGGGTGCTCAAGAACGTCGACGCCCGTACCAAGGACAAGACGGCGCTGCTCAAGGAGCTGCGCCGCCTGAACGACTGACGTGGACACGCTCACCACCGATCCGTCGGCCATCGGCGCCATTCTGCGGCTCGGCCTGGCCGCCTTGCTCGGCGGCCTCATCGGTCTCGACCGGGAGGCCAGCGGCAAGCCCGCCGGGTTCCGCACCAACATCCTCATCTGCGTCGGCGCCGCCCTGCTGACCGAGCTGTCCATCGATGTCGCCCGACGCTGGGTCCAGATCACCGGCATGATGGCCGATCCCGGCCGTATTGCCGCCCAGATCGTGAGCGGCATCGGGTTCCTCGGCGCCGGCGCCATCATCCAGTCGCGCCTCGGCGTGCGCGGCCTCACGACCGCCGCCACCATCTGGGTCGTGGCCGCGATCGGCATGGCGGTCGGCGGCGGCGCTCCCATCCTCGCGATCGCGGCCACGGCCGGCGTCGTCATCACGCTC
>JBFJPA010000224.1:0-7573 GCA_041617355.1 Longimicrobiales bacterium | reverse complement strand
GGGAATGAGCCATTCGATCATGAGAGTGCCTCCACAATGACGGCCATGCCCTGGCCACCGCCGATACACGCCGAGCCGAGGCCGTAACGCGCGCCGCGGCGACGCAGCTCGTGCAACAGCGTGATGGTAATGCGCGCGCCGGATGCGGCGAGCGGATGCGTCAGGGCGATCGCGCCGCCATTCACGTTCGTCTTGTCCACGTCCAGCTCCAGCTCGCGGATGACGGCGGCGTATTGCGGCGCGAAGGCCTCGTTCACCTCTACGAGATCCATGTCGTCGAGCTTCAGTCCCGCCTTGTCCAGCGCCTTGCGGCTGGCAGGCGCGGGACCGATGCCCATGATTTCCGGCGGTACGCCGGCGACGCCCCAGGAGACGAGCCGGCCGATCGGCTTGTGGCCGTGCGAGTCCGCCCATTCGGCGCTGGCAATGACGGTCGCGGCCGCACCATCGCCGATGCCGCTCGCATTGCCCGCCGTGACGAGGCCGTCCTTGCGAAAATAGGGTCGCAGCCCGGCGAGCGCTTCGGCGGTCGTGTCGGGCCGCATGTGCTCGTCGGCATTGAACTGGACCTCGCCCTTGCGCGTCTTGACCGGCACGGGAGCGACTTCGTCGGCGAAACGGCCCGCATCCCACGCGGCCTTGCTGCGCTGCTGCGAGAGCAGGGCGAGGTGGTCGGCCTCGTCGCGCGTGACGCCGTACTGCTCGGCCAGCTTCTCCGCCGTCTGCGCCATCGACAGGCAGCTGTACGAATCGGTGAGTGCGGACCAGAGCAGGTCCTCGAGTGCGCCGGTCGGCTCGCCCAGGCGAAGGTCACCCCAGCGCGCGCCGCGCAGCACGTGCGGCGCCTGACTCATCGACTCCGAGCCACCGCAGAGCGCGACGTCGGCGTCGCCGAGCAGGATCTGCTCCGCGCCGGTCGCAATGGCCTGGAAGCCGGAGCCGCACAGGCGGTTCAACGTGAGCGCGGGCGTCTCGATCGGCACGCCGGCGCGCAGGCCGACGTGACGGGCGAGATAAATCGCATCGCTCGACGTCTGCAGCGCGTTGCCGAAGACGACGTGTCCGACGCTGGCCGGATCGACGCCTGCATCATCGAGTGCGGCCTTCGCCGCGAAGACGCCGAGGTCGTTCGCGGAATAGCCTTTCAACGAGCCGCCGAAGCCGCCGAACGGCGTGCGCCGGCCCGACAGGAAGACGACATCGGTTCGGTGTCCCTGCGTTCCCACTCTGGCCTCCCCATTCCATCTCGAGTGCTCTTACACGGCCATGGCCGTGACTGGTTTCAGACGGTCGCGGCGACGCGCACGTGTTGTGCGACGTGGTCGCCGACGGCGCCGGTGTCGAGCGAGCCGCCGAGGTCCGGCGTCGTCCGACCGGCCCGCACGGTCTCGCGTACGGCCGCTTCGACGGCCGCGGCTGCTTCGCCGTGACCGAGCTGACGTAGCATCAACGCGGCGGTCAGAATCGCGGCGAGCGGATTCGCCTTGCCGGTCCCGGCCAAATCCGGGGCGGAGCCGTGCACCGGCTCGAACAAACCCGCGCGGCCGGGATGCAGGCTGGCAGACGGCGCGAGGCCGAGTCCGCCGGCGAGCGCCGCCGCCAGGTCGCTCAGGATGTCACCGAACAGATTGGGCGCGACGATGACATCGTAGCGTTCGGGCCGGAGCACGAGATCGAGCGCCAGCGCATCCGCATACACGGCGTCGCGCGGCACGTCCGGGTATTCCGCGCCAACCTCCGCGAAGACTCGCCGCCAGAGGCTACCCGAGTGCGTCATCGCGTTGGCCTTGTCACTCAAGGTGACTCTGCGACGGCCTTCGCCGCGCGCGATCTCGAACGCGGCCCGCAGGATCCGCTCGACGCCCTTTCGCGTGCTGATATCCTGCTCGATCGCCACCTCGTCCGGCGTGCCCTGCTTGAAGTTGCCGCCCATGCCGACGTACGGGCCCTCCGTGTTCTCCCGCACGATGATGAAATCCACATCCTCGGCTCGTGCGTTCCGGAGCGGCGTCAGACGAGCGTCCCAGAGCTGAACGGGCCGCAGGTTGATGTAGAGGTCGAGCTGGAAGCGCAGGCCGAGCAGGATCGCGCGCGCGTGCTCGTTGCCCGGTACGCGCGGATCGCCCATAGCGCCGAGCAGGATGGCGTCGTAATCGTCGCGCAGTCGCGCCATCTCTTCCTTCGTGATCGCCGTCCCCGTGCGCAGGAACCGTTCGGCGCCGAGGTCCCAGTGCTCATACGTGAGCGGGACGCCCCACGCCTCGCCCGCCGCGTCGAGGACCTTCAGTGCCTCGCGCGTGACGTCCTGACCAATGCCATCGCCGGGAATGACCGCGATCTTCGCCATGTTCGGAACATGGGGCTGCGGCTCGGGCTGGGGCTAGGGCTGGGGCTGCACATGGAGTCGCATTTGTCCGCCGTGCACGAGGCAGACGACGACGTAGTCGCCGGCGGGTGCGTCGGCCAGGTCGACGATCCAGGTCGCGTCGGCGGTCAGCAGCGGCGGGCTGCGGCGCTGGCCCGTGCTCTCGAGAAACGCGGCGGCGTCATCGGCCAGGAGTGATGCGTCGAACGCGATGGCGTGACCGCGGCCATCGCCGGTCACGAAGCGCAACACGTCACCGGCCCGCGTCTCGAGCAAATCGCGCTCGAACTCGGGCGCTTCGGTCCGGGTTCGCACATCGATGTCGTGAACCCGAGCGCCGGCGGGCAGCCAGACGGTGTCGCCGTCGAAGACGATAAAGGGGGCGGGCGCGGGCGCGGCTGGTTCGCAGGATGCGGTGCAGAACAGCGTGAGAAACGCGAAGCCGGCGCGCCCCGCGAGGGAGCGCGCCGGCGCGCGTGTCGAACGTCGATCCGGAATGGGCCGAGCGGTCAGCCGCCGCGCGAGATCGCGTAGACGTAGGCCGCGACCTGGCGGACCTGGTCGTCCGTGATCTGCGCGCCGCCCTTCGCGGGCATCGGCGCCGGGTGCGTCTTCGGCTGAGCGACGCCGGTCATGATGACACCGACGAGCTCGTCGTAGGTGCCGGCCGGCACGTTCAGCCACTCCTGATCGCGCAGGTTGGGCGCGAGCGCCGTGCCGCTACCGTCGGCGCCGTGGCAGGACTGGCACAGGCCAGCGCCGGTGAAGACGGCCTGACCCTGCGTCACCATCTCTTGCGTCACACCAGCCGGCAATTCGACGGCCGCCGGCGTCGCGGCGGGCGGCGGGGGCGGCGGGGGCGGCGTGGCAGCGCTGTCACCGGCACCGGCATCGGACCCGCCACCGCAGGCGGCGAGCGACCCGGCCACGAGCACACCCAGCACCGCGCTCAGGACCTTGTTGCGCATAGCGGAACGTCCTCCTGTAACGTGAAGGCGGGCGCAGACAAACCGGCCGGCCCGCAGGTTCGACACTCCCTTTGGGGAGCGCGAACTATACGGACCGGTCCGGAGAGGCGTCAAGCCGTTGCCGCGTTTCGACGTTCAGGTCTGATTGGGCTGTACGCCGCAGGCGACGCAGAAGCGCCAGTCCCCTTCCATCGGCTCGCCGCACGAGCCGCAGGGCAGCATGGATTGGTCTGCCCCGCAGAAGGGGCAGAAGCGCACGGTCCGACCCCGCGGCAGGGTCGAATCGCAGAACGCGCAACTGGCGAGCGAAGCTTGAGCTCGCTCGGCGACGGGTGTCGTGACGGTGGACAATCCGGGTTTCTCCGACTTCGAAGGTGGCGCGTCGGCCGGCATCACGGCTGACACGGATTCGCCGATCGGCTCGGGCACCGGCGCCGCGACGACGGCCGGCGGCTCGGGCTCGATCGCATCATCGAGCAACAGCTCGAACGTTTCCTCGATTTGGGGCTCGGGCTCGGACTGGGCCTCGGGCTCGGACTGGGACTCGGGCTCGGACTGGGGCTCGGCCTCGGGCTCGGGCTGCACGTGCGGCGGATCGATCCAGAGGCTCGCCCGCGTGTCCCACGTGTCCATATCGCCATTCGCGCCGTGCGCGCGCTCATCCGATGCGACCGCAACGGCCTGTTCGGACGGACGCGCGATCCAGACATCGCATGCGGCGAATTTTCGGAACAACCCCACGTTGGGATTGGCCGTCTCGAGCTCGGCGAGAAGTTCATCGCGTGCTTCCGGTGGTTCCAGACGCGCGAGACTTCCTTCGCCGGCGAGCAGCCGAAGCAGCGTGTGCTCGTAGTCCGCGTTCATCTCGAACCCGAGCTGGGTCCGGACCGAACGGTAGGGCACGAGATCCTGGTAGATCTCGGCAACCGTCACGGCGACTGCGAACGCGTCGTCGGGCCGGTTGCGCTGCAATGCCTCGGCAAGGGCGCGGTGAATGGGCTCCAAACGATCCATGGGTCTGCTGACGCCTCGTCGTGTGAGTGGTCTCAAGCTCCTGACCTGCCGAGCACGGCTCGCGCATCGGCGGGCGCGTCCCGCAACACCGACTCCGCGCGTGGATCACCCGCCCGCCGCAGTGCGTGAACGAGACCGATCCAGTTGCGCGCATCGTCCGGTTTCAGATCCCGCGCACGCTCGAATTGCTGTGCCGCCTGCTGCGGCCGGTTCAAGTCCAGGAACAGCCAGCCGAGCTCGCGAAGCACATCCGCATCCGCGGGCTCACGTGCGACCGCCATCTGCAATGCTGAAGCCGCCTCCGCCGGCTGTTCCTCGCGCCGATGAATGCGCGCCAGGTAAAGCAGTGCGGTGACATCCGCCGAATCTTGGCCGAGCAAGGCTTGGAAGCCGCGACGCGCGGCTGCGTAGTCCCCGACCTCGAAAGCGGCGATCGCGTCTTCACGAACGGCCGCGCTGCCGTCCCGCAGCAACAGAACCGCGGACAGGACGACCACGATCAGCAGGGCGGCGCCGATCGCGAAGGCGAGGGCGCCACGTCCCTGCTCCTCAGGTTCGGCTGCAAACGGCGGTTCCTCCAGCCCGGCTCCGGCGCCGTGCGGCGGCGCGTTCGCCTCGCTGTCCAACTCCGGCGGCGGGACCGCCGGCTCGGCCGCGATTTCGCTTCGAAACAAGTCGACCGCGGCCCGGATCACATCCGCGTCCGCAGGTCTCGCCCCATCGCCGCCCGCGATGCGGGCAGCCGTCCGCTCGGCCTGATGCAACCGCCCGGCGAGCTGCATCGACACGCGATCCCGACGGCGCAGCGCCGTGACCACGGCATCCAGCGGCGTCGCCTCCGAAAGCGCGGACATGCGCGCGTCCTCCGGCGCGCCATCGTCAGCCCGCAAAAGCAGGCGAACAGCTTGTTCCAGCGCGGCCTGCACCGACGTAATCGCGTCGGCCAGCTCGCCAGCCGACGCGTACGTTTCCAGCGCCTCGATCGCGTCCTCCCGCTCCACGAGCGGGCGCAGGATGCGATCCTTGTCCATCGTCACCTCATCGTTCGATGCGCCAGAGCCCGGCCCGCTCGCCCGCGTGGACGAACGCGTGCGCCGATTCCGTCGGCAGGTCACGGCCCGATCGCGCTCGCTCTTCGGCCGCACGCCGGCGCATGTAGTCGATGACCGATTCACCGGGAAAGCCATCGCACGCATCCCGGATCTGCCGCACGATGTCGTACCACGAACCCGATAGAACTGTGCCCGGCAACAACACGACGCGGTGCGGCGGCGCCAGCTCGTCCGGATCCTCCAGCGTCTCGCCTCGCGCCACCGCTTCCTCGAGCTGAGCCAGCAATACGTCGATCGGATCCTCCGCCTCCAGCTCCGCCAGGCGCTGCTCGAGTGTCGCCAGCTCCGGCGCGTCCACTGCCGGCGCCCGCAACGCACGCTGCAGTTCGATCATACGGGCGACCGCCAGCGCATCGTAGTGGTCCTCCGCCTTCACACGTTCGAATTCCCGAAGCGCCGCCGCCCACTCGCCCCGGTCGTAGAGCAGGTGGCCCAGGTAGATCCTCGCTTCGGCATGGTCCGGGTCCAGACTCAGCGCACGCTGCAACTCGCGGCGCGCGCCCGTCTCGTCTCCCAGCCGGTGCAGCGTGTAGCCGAGACCCGCCGTCATCTCCGCCGACTCCGCATTCAAGCGCAGCCCCAGCTCGAACACCTCCACCGCCTCGCCGTACAGCTGCTCGCGGTACAACGCGCGGCCCATCGTCAGCATCAGGTCCGCATCTTCGGATCCCGACTCGACCACGCGCCGAAACCGGAGCAGCGCCTCGTCCCGCTGTCCCAACCGGAGCATGGATTCGCCCAGCCCGACCAGCCCGTCTTCGTGCTCCGGGTCCAACACCAGCGCTCGCTCGAAGGCCTGTCTCGCCCACGCGTACTCCTCGCGGGCCAGACGCGTGAAGCCCAGCCCGACATACAACTCGACCGAATGCGGATACAGTCGCAGTCCCTCCTTCAGGGTCTCGAGTGCCGAATCGTATTCGCCGTCGTCATACAGGCGGTGCGCCCTCTCGTCGTACTCCTCGGAGCTGAGGAACGGCGTTGCCATTCAGCGCCTCCCGTAAAGGCTCGCGTCATCAGATCCCGGCGCGTGACGGAACGGACGTGGTGGGAGAGAAACCGACCCCAAGATAATGTGGGCCCACTGGGGTTGCCACCCCCACATCTAGTGGATTCGTCGCGTTCGCACCGCGAGATTGCCGCGTCCGACGCGGCCCCGCGTGCGGGCTTGCCCCGACAGGAAGCCCGCTCTCAATTGCAGCCTCCCGGTCACGGCGCCGCGCAGGGAGCGCGCGCCGCGGGGATCGTCATTCAAGACCGATTCGGAGGTGCCGTGTTCCGCTGGTTGCGTCGGCGAAGCTTGAGCGATGGGAGTCGGCGTCGGTTGTTGATCGCGCTCGCGCGAGCCGAGGAGAATCTGGTGGAGACGCATGTGCGCAATGTGCTGCGGATCCACGAATCCGTCGGGGACGAGCTGACGCTGGACCGTACGCTGGACATCTACCTGGATGCAGTGGACGCGGGCGAGCCGCACGCGTCGATCGTGGCGAGGCGGGTGTTGGCGCGCGTGGAGGGCCCGGCGGGCGCGCGAGGACGACGGGCCCGCCGGTTACGGATCGAAGACGAGGAGTGAGGCGCTAGCCGTCGTCGCTGAAGACGATGCCGCAGGCGGGGCAGACGAACTGCCGGCCGCGGCGGCGCAGGGAGACGGGCCGGCCGTGACGCGGGCAGAGCGGCTCGTGGCCCTCTTCAGCGGTGAGGATGGCGGCCGTTTCCGCATCGGACGCGGGCGGCACCTCGAACATGCGTCGCTGCGCGCAGCTCAGGCACTCGAACCAGACCTCACCGCCGCCGGAGTCGAGCGTGCCGACACGCACGATTTCGGAGAAGCCGCCACAGCCGACGGGGCACGGCACCATTTCGCCGGCCAGGTAAGCGGCGAGTGGATCCGTCTCCTGCAGTGGCGGTGAGGGCCGAACCCGCTGTTCGCGTCGACGGAGCAGCTTCTTGCGTCGCTTGCGGATTCGACGCTCTTCGGCTGTCAGACGCCGCTTCTTCTTGCCTGACCGTCCCTGGTAGCCTTCTTCATCGACCGCGAGATCGTCATCGAGGTCGATCTTCCTGCGACGTTTCCTGGGAGGCTTGGCCTGTTTCTTGGCGGCCTTCTTCGCGGCCGC
>JBFJPA010000223.1:0-7575 GCA_041617355.1 Longimicrobiales bacterium | reverse complement strand
TCCAGTGACTTTGGCGAGATCTACTACGGCCGCGCCGCCGATCCGACCGGCCAGTTCGGCGAGATGTACACGGTCACGGAAGCGCGCAACGACGCCGTCATCCTGATCGCGCACGAGTTCACGCACATCATCCAGTTCGGCCGACGCCTCACCAATCCGCAGGCGCAGAACTTCCAGTCGCCGTGGGAGCTGGAGGGCCAGGCGACGCTGGCCGAGGAGGTCAACGGACACGCCGCTGCGAACCGGTCCGCCGGCCAGAACTACGGCTTCGATGTCGCCTGGTCAGGCGCATCCCAGAACGCGCTTCCGTCGGACATCGCGTGGTACGTGGCCGGCTTTGTCGACCTCGCCATCTACTACGGCCTCAACATCACGCAGGCAGGGCAGCTGTTCCGCACGCAGAATGCGCCCGAGCAATGCACCTGGGTCGGCCGCCAGAGGGATGGCAATACGGGACCCTGTCTGTCGGGCCGCGAGGTGTACGGCACGTCCTGGATGTTCCTGCGCTGGCTGACGGATCATTTCGCGGCGACGACGCAGGGCGGAGCCCAGGGGTTCCATCGCGCATTGATCAACGACAACGAGACGGGCTTCACGACGATCGCGAAGGTGACCAATTCGTCCGTCAACCTGCTGCTGGCGCAATGGGCGGCTGCACTCTGGCTGGACGATCGTCATCAGGGTATGCAGACCCGGCTGACCATGCCGAGCTGGAACCTGTTCAACATCATCGACCAGCGACTGGTCTCCGAAGCGCACCTCGTGCCGCGCACACGCACCTTCGCCGGCGCGTTCTCCGACAACATCTCCGTGCGCGGCGGGTCGACGGGGTATTACACGATCTCCGGTGCGAACCGCCCGGCAAGTTACATCCGGTTCCGGCGCACCGACGGTGGTCTGTTGCCCGCGGGCCTTCAGGTCTGGGTCGTGCGCACGCGCTGAGCAGTCTGGCGAAGGGAGATCCGCGGCACCTCGCCGATCCGGACGACGATGGCGCCGCGTTCGTGAAATCCGATCATCCGGTGACGTCCGCCGGCCCGCGACCGTGACAGGAGCGGGCCGCGGATCCGCCACTCCCGCGTGATCCACACGCCACTCGGCAATCGCTCAAACCGCAGCTCGCCGCCCAGATCGCGGGTGCCGGGCCCGTAGTCGATGCCGGTGTATCGAAACTCCAGGGATCGCAGCGCGCCGGTCTCTGCGTCCAGCCAGAGCGTCCCGGTCACATCCGGTACGCGTCGTCCGCCCTGCGGCTCGAAGGCGAGACCCACGCGGTCCCGATCCCCCTCGCGGTAACGAAAGCAATGCGTTTCGGCGAAGGCATCGGAGAGCAGCACGTCCGCGTCCGGTGCGTAAAACGTCGCGGTCACGCCTACACCCTGCACGAATCCGAAGCGAGCGAGCGAATCGGCGGGCGGCGTCGCGAAGGGGCGGTCGCCTCGGCCGGCGATCGTGCGCTCTTCCGACCGAAGCACAGTCCGGTTGGCGAGGTCGAGGTCGCGCTCCCATTCCCGGGCGCTGTAGCTCACCATGCCCGTCTGCGCCGACCAGCGCACGGCGGACAGGGCCTGGCGCACCTGCGACCAGAGTCGTGCGACGAGCAGGTCCGCATCTCCCCGCGACCGACAGCGCCGCTCCGCCTCTGCCACCAGTGCGCCCAGCTCGAGCGGCCTTGGCGACAGGGTCGCTTCGAAGGTGGCCGCCGTCGCGGCCCCCAGCACCAGCGGCTCCGACTCGATCTCGCCGTGCCCGAGCAATGCAATGCGCACGCGGTAGGTGCCGGGGAACGGCGCCCGAATCCGGTACAGTCCCTCCGGTGACGACAGCGCGGCCGCCCGTTCCTGGCCGACGGAGTCGACCAGCGTCAACCAGGCACCGGCGGCCGGGCCGGCTTCCGCGTGCACCCGCCCCGACACCGTTTGCCCGCTCAGCGGTCCGCACCACAGCGCGGCGGACAGCGCGAGCAGTCGGTCCACGCGGTGGATTCCGTATGGCATCTCACACCTCGCCCCGGTCGGCTCTACGCCTCAATCTCGTCGCGCTCGCTCCCACCGACCAGTCGCGCAGCAACACACACCCTTTTCTGGCGCGGAGCTTTCGCTATTCTCTTCGACGCAGCCGATCCCGCGAACGAATGGGTCCATGGATGCCATCTTCTCGGGGCCATGGGGCCCCGTCCTCATCTTTTTCCTCCGCATCGGCGACGTTTCCCTCTCGACGTTGCGAATCCTCCTCGCCATGCGGAACCAGCGCGTGCTGGTGCCCATCATCGGCATCGGCGAGGTCACCATCTGGATCTTCGCCGTGGGCAACGCCATCCGGCACCTCGAGAGCCCGTGGCACGTGCTCGGCTACGCGCTCGGCTTCGCGACCGGCACCATCGTCGGCATGTGGATCGAGGAGAAACTGGCCATCGGATTGGCCACCATGCAGATCAACTCGCGCCGCTACGTCGGTGACCTCGCCGATGCGCTGCGCGACCTCGGCTGCGGCGTGACCGAGTTCGAAGGAAGCGGCCGCGAGGGCCGCGTCTCCGTCGTCTACACCGTCGTGCAACGACGTCGGATCCCGCAGGTCCTGGCCGAGGTCGAGCGCTGGGATCCCGACGCGTTCATCACACTCGACGAGCCACGCGAGATCCGGCGCGGTTGGATGCAGCCCATCCCGAGGAGACGACTGCCAGTGGGCGTGCGTGCGTCCGGCGTGCGACAGCAGGTGGCGGAAAGACAATTGACGAAAGAAACAGAAAAGGAAGCGGATCCCCCCCTATAACCCTATCCCCTCACCCTATCCCTCTCCCTCTCCCTCTCCCCTTCAGTGCAGCACCACCTGCTTCACACGTAGAACATCCGGAAGCGCCTCCAGCTCCCGCATGACGGGGCCGGGCAGCCACGTGTCGATGTTGACGGCGGCCAGCGCCTCGCCGCCGGCCTCGAGACGGGCCTGATGGTACTCGGCAATGTTGACCTCGGCCTTGCCGAGGATGGTTCCGACGCGACCGATCACGCCGGGCACGTCACGGTTGCGCAGGATGACGAGGGCGCCGTGCGGGCGGACATCCACGTTGAACGGGCCGACGCGGACGAGGCGGGGCAGAATCCCGTCGCGCAGCGCGCCCGCGACGACCACATCGCCGTTTTCGGTGGCGGCGCGGATCTCGACGTATTCGGCGTAGTCGGAGATGTCGGCCAGGCGCGTGCGGATGATCTCGATGCCGCGGGAATGCGCGAGCACGAGTGCATTCACGAGGTTGATCGCCGTACGGCCGAGCACATCACCGAGCAGTCCGATGCACACGGCCGAGGCGAGCGGACGCATTACCTCGCCCATCGTCCCGGCGTAGCGGACGTCGACGGACCGGATGGCGCCATCGGTCAGGGCCGAAGCCAGGCGGCCCAGACGGACGCCCAGGTCGAGCATCGGCCTGAGCCGTTTCATCTCTTCGCCCGCGATGGCTGGCGCGTTCACGGCGCGCGACAGGTCGCCGTGCAGCAACGCGTCGCGGATGGCCTCGGCGATCTCGAGTGCGACGTTTTCCTGTGCTTCCGCAGTGGATGCACCGAGGTGCGGCGTGAGCACGACGTTGTCCAGCGAACGAAGTGGGTGATCCGCCGGCAGCGGCTCTTTCGAGAAGACGTCGAGCGCCGCGGCTGCGAGCCGGCCCTCCTGCAAGGCCGCGATGAGCGCGGCCTCTTCGACAATGCCACCTCGCGCGGTGTTGACGATCGTGGCGCCAGGTTTCAGGCGGGCGAGCTGTGCGGCGCCGATCAGGCCGCGGGTGGCGTCGGTCAGCGGGACGTGCACCGTCACGACGTCGGCGCGCTCGAGCAGTGTGTCGATCGTGACGCGCTGGACGTCCAGCTCGCGCGCCCGATCCTCCGTCAGATACGGGTCGTAGGCGACGACGCGCATCCCGAAGGCGCGGGCCCGTCGGGCAACTTCGCTGCCAATGCGACCGGCGCCGACCAGACCGAGCGTCTTGCCGTACAGCTCCGAGCCGTTGAACCGCTTTCGATCCCAGCCCCCGGCCTTCATCGAGCGGTCAGCCGCCGAAATGCGGCGGGCCATGGCGAGGATGAGGGCGAACGTGAGCTCGGCGGCCGAGATGGTGTTGCCGGAGGGCGCGTTCAGCACGGCGATGCCGCGCTCGGTCGCCGCGGGCACGTCGATGTTGTCGACGCCGACGCCGGCCCGACCGATGACGCGCAGCCGGTTCGCGCGGACCAGCGCGTCTCGCGTGATGCGCGTCGCGCTGCGCACGATCACGCCATCGACGTCGACAAGCGCATCGACCAGCTCGTCGGCGCTCAGCCCGGTCCGTTCGATGATCTCGAAGCGCGGATCCGCGGCCAGCGGCTGGAGCCCCCGCGCGGACAGGCCGTCCGCGACGAGGATGCGATACGTGCCGGTCGCCGTCGGCGCCGCCGTGCTTCCGGTCAAAGGAATACGTCCTCCAGCGCTTCGAGCAGGGCGTCCAGCGTGGTCAGCGTCTGGTCGCCCATGTGGCCGATGCGGAAGGTCTCGTCCTTCAGCCGGCCATATCCGGTGGCAACGGTGAAGCCGCGCGCCTCAATCGCGTCGGCCACCTGCGGGCCCGTCCATCCCGCGGGCACACGAATGCAGGTCACGGTCGGCGACCGGACCGGCTCGGGCGCCAGGATCTCCAGCGCCACACCGCGCTCCTGCATCGATGTGATCCAATCGTGCGTGCGTTTTGCCATGGCCGCGTGACGCGCCCACCGCGACTCCAGCGTTTCCTCGCGAATCGCTTCGAACTGGGCAGCCGCGGCATACAGGAGCGACACCGCGGGCGTGTTCGGCGTCTGGTTCTTTTCGATGTTCTTCTCGAACTCGAGGAAATCGAAGTAGGTGCCGCGATCGTGTTTCTGTTTGGCGCGCTCGAGCAACGGCTCCTGTGCGACGCCGAAGGCGAGGCCCGGCGGCAGCGCGAGCGCCTTCTGCGATCCGGTCAATACGAAGTCGAGCGCCCAGCCATCGGCATCCGCGGGTGCGCCTGCCATGCCGGACACGCTGTCCACGAGCAGCACGACATCGCCGGCCGCGTGCGTGGCTTCCGCGATCGCCTGCACGGGGTTGAGCGCGCCGGTCGACGTCTCGCAGTGTACGACGGTGACCGCATCGAAGCCACCGTTGCGGAGTCGGTCCTCGACCATGTCGGCCGTGTGGGCCTGGCCCCAGTCGACTTCGATGGACTCGGCCTCGAGCCCCGTCGCCAGTGTGATCTTGTAGAACCGTTCGCTGAACGCGCCGTTCACGAGCGACAGGACCTTGCGCCGGGCTCCGTTCCGGACTGCCGCCTCCATCAGACCCGTCGCCGAAGAGGCCGAGATATAAACCGGCCGCTTTGTCCGGAACAGGTACTGGAGGTTGGGCTGGATGCGGCCGATCAGCTCTTCCATCTCCGGCACGCGGTGTCCGATCATGGGCCGGAGCATCTCCTGCAGCACGGCGGGCCGAACCTCCGTCGGGCCGGGCAGGAAGAAGCGGCCGAACTCCTGTGCCGTCTTCGTCTGAATCATTCCGATGTCGTTCCGGGTTGGTGGACGGCCATGGCTGCGCCGCCGTTCCCCCGTCGCAGGTCGTATATTCATAGGAACCTCGGCGGATTGGAGGCGCCAAATTGACCGGATTGGCCCGGGCTTGCAAGCCGATCCTGTGGGCCACCCTCTTCGTGGCGCCTCCAACGCTGTCCGCTCAGTCCGTCCCCGCGCTCCGTGATTCACTCGCTCGTCTCACTCAGCCGTCGGCGGTACTCGCCCTCGCGCCGGTCGTCCCAGGCCAGGCGTCGGCCGCCACTCTCCTGCGTGCGGGCTGGGTTCGACTCCGTCTCTACGAGCTCGGTGATCAGCCCGACGCGCTGAGTGAAGCGACCCAGGCGTTCCGTCGCGCCAACCGCCTGGATCCGGCAGATCCGTGGGCGACGTTCGGCCTCGGCATCGCGCTGCTGCGGGCGGCCGATCGCGAGGATGCCGACCCGCCCGCGATCGTCACCGGTCAGGCCTTCGCTCGTGTGCTCGGCATCGACACCCGCTCGCGAGCCGAACGCCTGCTGGAAGGTCTCGTCGAAGCGGATCCCGGCTTCGCGCCTGCGGCGGTCGCTCTCGCGCACGCGGCCGCAGCCGCACGCGATGCCGATCGGCTCGAACGCGTCCGCAGCGTCCTGTCGGACCTCGTCGAGCACGCCGACTCCGCCGACGCTGAGACGTGGCTCGCCCTCGCCACGGTGCACAACGCTCTCGATCATCCGGACGCTGCTGTCGCCGCCGCTCGCCGCGCTCTCGCGGCGGCCGACGGGGCCGACCACGAGGCGTTGCACCTGCTCGTCCAGGCCTTGCTGCGCTCGCCCGGCCGCGAAGCCGAGGCGACCGCGTTGTGGCTTCGCATGGTCGAAGACGCCGACGAGGCGGTGTTGCAGCGCATGTTCGATCGTCTCGCGATGGTCGCGACGGAGACGGAAATCGTACGATGGCAAGCGGCCGACGTCGCGCGGCGACGCGCGATGCTCTCCGCATTCTGGGATGTGCGGGCCGCCCTCGCCGGCGTCACCGTGCCCGAACGGTTCGCCGCTCACGAGCGCCGCATTGCTCACGCGCGGATGCACTTCGCACGACGGCGGCAATGGGGCGCTCCGCCCGCCGATGCCTTGCTGCTCCAGCGACCGGACCTGCCGTACGACGATCGCGGCGTCATTTACGTGCGTCACGGCCCGCCCGCGCGCGTGATTCGGACGGCTCCGCGCGGGGCTCTGCCGTACAATGAAACCTGGGTGTACGATCGGCCGGACGGGTCACGCCGCTCGCTTCACTTCTTCAACTTCGGAAGCCGCCGCGACGACACGGGCGAATTCGGCGAGTGGCTGCTCGCGTACCGAGTCCCCTGCGATAGCGACTGGATGTCCGACCGCGCGGTGGAAGATGTGCGACTGGGTGCCTACGTCCATGCTTGCGACGGCACGGACCGGATGGCTCTCTCTGCCGAGCTGCGGCGCGATGCGTACACCGCCCTTGCCACGGATTCCGATCACCCCGGCTTCGTTCGGGCGCTACCCTTCCGACACGGCCTCTGGTCGTTCCGCGGCGAAGCGTCTGTCCCGGAGTTGGTCACCGTGGTCGAGGCCGAAGGGGATCTCGACGTGAGGACGATCGTCATCGATGCGGCGAATGCGAACGTGCGGAGCGCCGACGCGAGCGGAACCCATGCGGTGTCGATGCGGCTGCGTGCGCCGGCTGGCGCCACGGCGGTCCGTGTCATCGTGAATGATGCGCGCGATGCGGCACGCGGCGGCTGGTGGGGCGACACGCTGACGATCCCGGACTTCGGCGCGCACGGGTTGTCGATGAGCGACGTCGTCATCGCGACGCTCGACGAGGGCGGACCGCTGCGCCGAGGAACGACCAACCTGCGGCCGCTGCTCGGGCCGATCCCCGCCAGCCAACCGTTCCGCATTTATCACGAAGTCTACGGACTCGATGCCGACGCGATCTGGCAGTCGGAGATTACGATCGAGCCGGTCCGTCGCGGCGTCGGTGGTTTTCTCGCACGCGTCTTCGGTGG
>JBFJPA010000222.1:0-7578 GCA_041617355.1 Longimicrobiales bacterium | reverse complement strand
GCCGCTCCAGCTCGAATACCGTCGAATTCACGCCGGCCAGGACGACGGCGAACGCGCCGATCACGAGCACGCTGGCGAGAAACGTCGCGGCCCGCTGCGGGGACGGCGCACCGGCGAGCTCGAAGGCGGCCGTGTCCACGGCGTACGGCGCGGGCGCCGGCGGCGGAGACGTCACGGCGTCAACCGCCGCCGGCCTTCCCCCGCTCGAGCACTCGCTTCCGCTCGAGGTGCGTCACACCGTCCCGCATCCAACCGGGCGCTTTGTCACCCTTGAGCCAGTGGCCGAACCACTCGAGGATGCGGCGGTGATAGTCGATCTGGTTCTCCTTCTTGCGTAACCCGTGATCTTCGCCGGGATAGACGAGCAAGACGAAATCGTCGCGACCGGCGCGACGCGCGAAGTTGTAGAACTCGATGCCCTGGTGCCAGTCGACGGTCCCGTCGTCATCGCCGAACATCATCAGCATCGGCGTCTTCAACTTGTCGATGTGTGCGGCCGGCGAGTTGCGCAGGTATGCGTCCAGGTCTTCCCAATACGGCACATCCATGCGCGCCTGACCGGTCTCCCAGTGGTCGAATTCGGGAATGCCGGGGCGCCAGTGGATCGCGCCGGCGAAACTCAGGAAATTCGTGATCGGCGCACCCGCCACCGATGCCGTGAAAATGTCGGTCTGCGTCGGGATGTACGTCGCTTGATAGCCGCCCCACGAGTGACCGACCAGACCAATGCGGGCCGGATCGACGAGGCCTCGCCGGACCACGGCGTTGACGGCCGGCGCGACAGCCGCGACCGCAGAGCGGCCCGGATCGCGGCCCCGATACACGATGTCCGGATACAGCACGAAATAGCCCTGCGCCGTCCACGCGGCGGCGTTGTAGTAACTGCGCTCCGTGGGTGTCACGAACCCGTGCAGCTGCGTCGACACGATCTCGTACGTGTAGACGATCATCGGGTACGTCGTCGCGGGATCGTGGTTCGCCGGATAGAACAGCGCAGCCTGCAGCGAGTCGCCGTTCTCGCTGACGAAATCGATCAACTCTCCGCGGCCCCATGCATAGTCGCCAATGAAGGGGTTCAACCCGGCGACACGCTTCGCCTCGGCCAACGAGCGGCCGGCAAACCAGGCGGGCGGATCCTCGAAACGCTCCTTCGTGAACGCGAAAACGTCCGCACTGTCGGCGCGGAGCAGGCGCGTGACGCGCGCATCCTCCAGCACGAGCGTCTCCAGTGGCTGGCCCGGCGCGAGTCGTGCGAAGCCCGACCGCTTGCTCGTCTTACCGGTGAGAGCGAGGTAAAGCGGCTTCGTCAGATCGAGACCGGGCTCGTCCCGGTCCAGGCGGAGCACACGGTGCACGAGCCGGTCAACGGCGCCGTTCGTGAGACGAGTCCCTCCGGAGCCGTCCGGTGCGACCCGCCAGACGTCGAATTCGTCGTACACGAGCAGCCACGCATCGTCCTTCGACCAGCCGGCCAAACCGAGCGGCGGCAGTTGCTCGACGGGATAATCGTACTCGCGATTCTCGAACGTCGCACCCGTTCGCTCCGTCACATTGACGTGTTTGTCCCTTCCGACGTCGTACACCCACCAGTGGTTGTCGCGGAAGTAGGTGAGGTACCGGCCGGTCGCGCTGCCGGTCGCACCGAAACGGACATCCTCGCGCACGCGACGCCGCTCGCCCGTGCGAACGTCGATCCTGTCGATGTCGCGCGCAGGACGCCCGAACATGCGACCGAACGTGTACTTCGACGCGTCCGTCTCGATCGCGTGACGTGCACCTTCCAGCACCGTCACGGTCTCGTCGAGACGCGTGCCCAGAACGACCGCGCTCGGCTCGCCAGGACGCCACGCCGCCCGCAGCGTCGCGCGCAGATCCTGCTCTTCCTGGACCCGTTGTTGTGGCTGGATGCGCACATCGCGCGCGTGCCAGACCTGGACGTCGGAGAGCTTGTCCGCGGCGGCCTTGTCCTTCGATGTGTCCTTCGGCTCCGCACGGCGGCGGGGACGCAACCCGAGGAACACCACCGACCCATCGTCCGACCAGCGGAGCGTGAACGTCTCCGCGATACGCTGCTCCATTGGCGCTGCCGCCAATCGGTGCGACAGGGGCGACCCGCCGGCCACTCGCTGGAACGCCAACACGACGTGCGTCGTATCGGCCCAGCCGTCTTCCTTCACCGTTCGCAGCACCGCCAGATCGTCGGCATTCTTGCGCCACGCCAATCCTCTGTACACATCGCCAGACGAGTCCAGCACGCGCAGACGGCCGGCCACAGCATCGTACAAATGCACACCGTTCCCGACATCGCTCGGGCTGCGCACCGTCATCGCGAGCCGGGCAGCGCGGTCTGCCCACGCGTATGCTGTCACGCCGCCGAAGTGCGACGTCGTGCCCGTCGCCAGCTCGCGGACCAACAGCTCCGCACCTTCGACTTTCACTCCTTCGGCCGGGTAGCCGCGCAACGCAATGAAGCGTGCATCCGGACTGAACGCGAACGACGCGATGGCCGGGAACGCGACGCTGTCCCCCGTCGCCAGGTTCACCAGGCCCAGGCCGTTTCGAACGGGCTTCTTCTCTCGCTCCAGTCGCTCCCGCTCTTCGACAGACACACCGATCGTGTACGCCACCCAGCGCGAGTCCGCCGTGAACGCCAGCGCGGAGCCGTACGGAACCGTCCGCTCCCGGTCGCTCGACAGGTCGCGAATCCGCAACGTGTTCGCCTCATCCACCCGGTTCACGCCGTACGCCAGCCACCGCCCGTCCGGCGATAGCTGCGCCGGTCCCGGCGACTCGAACTTCCCGTAGTCCGCCGGCGTCACCGCCGGCCGCGCCGTCTGCGCGACGGCCAGCCCCGGCACCAGCAACAGCGCGACCGCGATGCATGTCCGCATGGCTCGTCCTCGTCTGGTTGGTTGCTCCGCCAATCTGGGCGTGGAACGGCAGGAGAGGGAAGGCGGGAGACGGACGCCGGGATCGGCCCCTCAACCAGACCCCGCCCGGGGGCGTGTCGACCGAGAGCCTTGACTCATCAAAAATTGTTGATACGTTTCCGCCATGCCCATCACACACTCGAGGCCCCGGGCGGGCGAGGCGAAACGAAAGGCGGCCGAGCTGGCGGCGCGCTTCCGGGCCCTCGCCGATCCCACGCGGATCGGCATCCTGGAGCGCCTGCGCGGGGGTGAGCGCTGCGTGTGCGAATTGACCGATGCACTGGACGCGGCGCAGTCCCGTCTGTCGTTCCACCTCGGCGTCCTGAAGAAAGCCGGCATGATCCGGGACCGCCGCGAGGGTCGGTGGGTCTATTATTCCCTGGTGCCGGGTGCCTTCGAGGCGCTCGGACACCGGCTCCATGCCTACACCGAGCCGTCGCCCGCCGCGGCGTGCTCGGCCGGCTGCTGTGCTCCGATCCTGTTGCGGGGCAAGCCGGTGCGGGCCTGACTGCGGATCCCGTTCGTCGGGCGGGTGTCCCCGAAGATCTTCGTCGGGACTCATCGCGGCGAACACATCAATAATTCTTGATCATTGCGAGAAGAAGCCATGAGCATGGAATCGGAGTCGCTGCGGGAGACGGTGCGCAGGCGGTACGGGCAGGCTGCCTTGCAGGTGGTGCAGGGGTCAGGGACGGGCTCGTGTTGTGGCGGGGGGAGCGAGTGCGGTGATCCGATCACGGGCGGGTTGTACGGCGAGGGCGAGACGGCGGTGCTGCCGGCGCAGGCCGTGACGGCATCCCTGGGCTGTGGGAACCCAACGGCGCTGGCCGCGTTGAGAGAGGGAGAGGTGGTCCTGGACTTGGGATCGGGTGGCGGCATCGACGTGTTGCTGTCTGCGCGGCGGGTCGGGCCAACGGGCAAGGCGTACGGCCTGGACATGACGGACGAGATGCTGGATCTGGCGCGGGCGAATGCGGCGCGTGCGGGTGCGAGCAACGTCGAGTTCCTGAAGGGTCATATCGAGGAGGTGCCGCTCCCGGACGCGTCGGTGGACGTGATCCTGTCGAACTGCGTGATCAACCTGTCGGGCGACAAGGCGCGCGTGTTGGGTGAGGCGTTTCGCGTGCTGCGACCGGGAGGCCGATTCGCGGTTTCGGACATCGTCGTCAAAGGCGAACTGCCGGCGGAGGTCCGGCGCAGCATGGAGCTGTGGGCAGGTTGTGTGGCGGGCGCGCTCGAGGAGGGTGAGTTCCGAGGGCTGCTCGCGGCGGCGGGATTCGAAGCCATCGACGTCGAGGTGACGCGCGAATACTCGTTCGAGGAGGCGAAGGCGATTCTCGGGAATTCGGGTCTGGATGCGGAGGCACTGGCCGGCGCGATCAGCGGGCGCGTCGTCAGCGCGTTCGTGCGGGCTCGAAAGCCGGACGTGTCGTGAACGACGTCGAGGGCGGGGCCGTGTCCGCGTTGCGTGTCCTGGTGTTGTGCACGGGCAATAGCGCGCGCAGTCAAATCGCGGAAGCGCTGTTGACGAGCCGGGGTGCCGGGCGTGTCCTGGCGGCGAGTGCGGGAGTGGATCCTGCCCCTCGCGTCAATGCGTTCGCGGAGGACGTGTTGCGGGACGCGGGAATCGATTGGACCGGGCGCACGCCGCGCGGCATGGATGCGGTGCTGGCGGCGCCCTGGGACATCGTGATCTCGGTGTGTGACCACGCCAACGAGGTGTGTCCCGTGTTTCCGGGTGCGCCGGTTCGGGTGCATTGGGGCTTACCGGATCCAGCGCACGTCGAGCCGGAAACGGCAAGGCGGGCTGCGTTTCGGGACACGTTCGACGTGTTGAGCGCGCGCGTGGACGCGTTGCTGAGCCTGCCGCTTTCCGGCATGGATGCGCGCTCGCGGGAGGCCGCGCTCAAGGCGATCGCCGGGCCTCCGTAGCACGGGAGCGTTGTCGGTCGGCGGGCCTGTGCGTTACCGTGGCGGCGACGCTCTCGTGCGCTGCCCGTAACCCGAGGCGGTCATGTCGGTTCGACCCTGGGACGTCATCACCTTCGACTGCTACGGCACGCTCATCGACTGGGAGGGCGGCATTACGGCCGCGTTCGTCGAGGAATCGGCGCGTCGTGGCGTGGCGACGCCGTCACGCGAACAGGTCGTCGCGCTGCACCACGAGATCGAGCCGACCGTCGAAGCGGGCCCGTTTCGGCCGTACCGCGATGTGCTCGCGACGACGGCTCGACACATTGCAGATCGACTCGGTTGGCCCGCCGGCGACGACTCGTTTCTCCCGGACAGCCTGTCCTCCTGGATGCCCTTTGCCGACACGAATGCCGCGCTCGCGAGACTGCGTTCGCGCGGGTATCGGCTGGGCATCCTCTCGAATGTGGATCGCGACCTTCTCGAGGGGACGCTGAAGCACGTGTCGGTTCCGTTCGCGTTCCTCGTCACGGCCGGCGATGTGCGATCCTACAAACCGGCGTCCGGCCATTTTCACGAGGGCAGTCGACGTGTGGGACCGGAGCGCTGGCTACACGCCGCACAGAGCTGGTTCCACGACGTCGTGCCGGCGCGACGTGAAGGCGTTCCCGTCGTGTGGGTGAACCGCAAGCTGGAGCCGCTCGGGTCGGAGGCCCGACCCACCGGCGTCGTGCGCGATTTGGCGGGACTCGTCTCCTGGATCGACGCCTAGTCCTCCTACCTCACGGCGTGATCCGCAGGATGCGGTCGTCGTCCGGGGCCGGCCTGCCACGCCCGTCGCGGTTGCTCGTCGCAACGTAGACGACGCCGTCGGGACCGACCAACACATCGCGCAGACGGCCGTATTGACGTTCCAGCATCCGCTCCGTTCGCCCCGCGGCAGGATCCGTGCGCAGCAAGACGGCCCCCCGCAATGCAGTGTACAGGAGACTCCCCTTCCACGCGGGAAATCGATCGCCGTCGTACCAGTCCAGACCCGCCAGGCCGAGCGTAGGCGTGAACGTCGTGATCGGCTCGGCCACGTCGTGCTCCGCACAGAACGAACGCTCGCCAGGTTCGTCACACATCCCGCGCACTTCCGGCCAGCCGTAGTTGCGGCCGCGCAGGATGCGATTCACTTCGTCGTTGTCGTTCGGGCCGTGCTCCGTGGCATACAGCTCGTCCGTGCCGGGACGAAACACGAGGCCCTGCGCGTTGCGATGGCCGATGCTCCAGAGTGCGTCGCCCCACGGGTTGCCGGGCGCGGGGCGGCCCTCCGGCGTCAGGCGCAACACCTTGCCGGCCAGCGAGCTCATGTCCTGCGCACTCGCCGCGCGCGCCGCATCACCCGTCGTCACGTACAGCATCCCGTCGGGTCCGAAGGCCAGGCGCGTGCCGTTGTGGTTGCCCGCGCCCGGCAGCGCATCAAGCACCATCTCGGGCGCACCGAGCCGGCTCCCATCCCAGCGCAGCCGAACGATCCGGTTACGGATGCCGCCGTCGCGGTACGAGTGCGCGACGTACACCCACGGCTCGCGCGCGAAGGCGGGGTGGAACGCCAACCCCATGAGCCCGCTCTCGCTGACCTCCGCCACGTCCAGCCGGCCCGCCTCGGAAACGGCGCGCGTCGCCATGTCCACCCGCAGAATTCGGCCGCCGCGCTCCGTGACCCACATCCGGCCGTCCGGCCCCCAGGCCACATCCCACGGCGTGTCCAGCCCGGACACGAACGTCTCGACCGTCAGGGATTGGGCCGACGCGACCCGCACCGCCGCATCCACGACCGGCGCGCCATCGCCGCCTCGCCGGACGGCCAACAGCGCCACGGCCGTGGCCGCAACCAGGCCCAGCACGGCGAGTCGTCGTCGCGGACTCACGATGTGATGTAAGAAAAACTTGACATATTGCCGCCTTCCGTTACCTTCCTGGGCGTGTCAGGTATTTTTGACATGAAGGCATGAAAACACAAGCCTGGAGTCGTCATGGACCTGTCGTTCCGCGAGAAGAGCCTGTGGCTCGTGTTGCTCAGTCTGGCCACCATCCTGATCGAGCTGAAGGGAACGCGCAACGCGTCCTACGTGCTCGCGACGGGGGTGTTCTTCGCGATCTGTGCGGCGCTGTTCGTGGACGGCAACTTCGTGGTGACGCACTTGCTGCTCGGTTTCTGGGTGATCGCGCATCTGGTCGAGATCGCGTCTCAGCTGGTCCTTTATCGGCGCGGCGCGTGACATGGGCAAGGGCGAGCATTTCATCACGAACGACATCCGCACGCTGCGCGAGCATCACGGCGCAATGACGCAGCAGCAGCTGGCAGACCGGGTGGGTGTGACGCGTCAGACGATCAACGCGATCGAAGGCGACAAGTACTCGCCGTCGCTCGAAGTCGCGTTCCGGATCGCGTACGTCTTCGGGGTTCCGCTCGAGCGTGTGTTCCAGTACGAGCCGCCGCGACCAGTCTAGCGCGCCGCGGCCGCCTGGAACGGATCCAGATTGAGCACGGGGTACGAACGCCAGCCGTTGAAATCGAAGTGCCACCATTCCCATTCGTAGACCGAGAAGCCACGCGTCTCCAGCGCATCGCGCAGCAATTCTCGGTGCCAGCGCTGCCGGGAGGTGCCACCGGGATAGTCGGGATAGGAACGCGGTGAAAACTCGTCGTAACCGCCGACCATGTCGATGACCTGGCCCGTGCGCCGGT
>JBFJPA010000221.1:0-7592 GCA_041617355.1 Longimicrobiales bacterium | reverse complement strand
GACGGCAGGGCGCGCACCATGGCGCCCAGAAATCGACCACCGTGATGCCCTGCGCTTGTTCCACATCGGCGGCGAACGTGTCGTCGTCCACCGTCCGAATCTTCGTCGTCTCGCTCATGTCCGCCTCTGCTGGGTCCGTGTATTCAAGAACATAACCATACAGTCATATAACCCCCGAAGGCGGCCTCAGGTTCCAGCGGGCGAACGACGGGACCGGCCCGGCGTGACGGGCTCCGGCCGGCTCACGGCGAGAGCATGAGGTAGAGCCCGTACCCGCCAATGCCGGCGCCGGCGAGGACCATGAGAGTGCCGGCATCGCCGCCGGCGACGAGGCCACCGACGAAGAGGGCGCCGCCCACGATGGCGAGGGCGGAGCCACGGCTGCTGGCGCGGCGGACCGCCACGAGCTCGGCGGGGTCGGTCTTTGCGGGACGCCCGGCGATGAGCAGGTGGCCGGCCGAGGGCGGGAGTCGAAGCCGGTCGGCGACGGAGCCGATGGCTGCGGTTGGCGCGTCGATCGCCGGCGTCGCGAGCTGGCCCTGGAGCGGCGCCGCTGGCCAGCCGAACGACAGAGTTACCCCGAGCAGCATCCAACCAAGTCTCGTTCGCATTCCAGCCTCCTCGTCACGGTGGACGAACCAAAGCACCGGCAGCGGATTCACGTCACAATGTGAAGCCGTGCGGCAGTCCGCGGAACCGTTGGCCAGCGGGTTTACAGGCTGGTCGTGTATTGCGAAGATAGACAGCCGCGGTGCCGCGGGCAGTGCCGAAACGACGCTATGAGGAGACCCGACCTGATGTCACGAACGATTCGTCAGATGGCGTTCGGCCTGCTGGCCGCCACGCTGCTGCTGGGTGCCATGCCGGCCGACCTGCACCTCCGACTGGAGCGTGCGGAGCCTGCCGTGGACGGCGAGATCACAGCGGCGCCGGACGCGATTCGTCTGTACTTCTCGCAGGAGCCGCAGATCAAGCTCACGACCGTGAAGCTCACGGACGGGAGCGGGGCCGAGGTCCAGGTTGGTGATGCGACGGCCGTCGGCGGGGACGGCAAGGTCGTGGCCGCGGCCGTCAAAGGCGAGATGAAGCCCGGGAAGTACACGGTCGCCTGGCGGACCATGGCGAAGGACGGGCACGTCGTGCGGGGCGAGTTCGCGTTCTCGTTGCGTGCGGCGGACTGAGCCGGCCGCTCAGCGTCCGCTCCGCGACAGAGCCAGCCGAACGGCCTCGTAGGCATCCACGACGCCCCCCGTCGCCGACAGCGCGCCGAACGAAACGCTTCCCGAGCCGCCCGGCCGAGCCACGGTTCGGTCCGCGTATCGCGCGGCGCTTTCCAGTAGGATGGCGCGCACGGCCGGCGCGTCGAGCTCCGGGAAATACGCCATAAGCAGCGCGGCCACGCCGCTCACGACGGGTGCGGCCATGCTCGTGCCGTCCTGGCGTTCGTATTTGCCGTCGGGCATCGTGGACAGGATGTCCACGCCCGGTGCGAACAGGTCGACCTGCGCACTGCCGTAGTTGGAGAAGCGCGCGGCGAGACTGTCCGGCCCCTGCCACGACGACGCTCCGACCTCGATCCAGTTCGCGGCCCGGCCGCCGTCCTGGTATTCGCGATTCGGGTAGTTCGACTTCACGCCCAGATCCTCGCCGTCATTGCCCGCCGCGTGAATCAGGAGCACGCCACGCTCATCGGCATAACGAACGGCGGCATCGACCACGGCTTTCCCCGGTGAGAACGCCTTGCCGAAGCTCATGTTGATGATGTGGGCGCCATTGTCGACGGCGTAACGGATCGCATTGGCGACGTCCTTGTCGCGTTCATCGCCATCGGGAACGGCGCGCACGCTCATGAGCCGAACGGCAGGCGCGATGCCATCGATGCCGACATCGTTCGCGCGCACGGCGCCGATGATGCCGGCCACGTGTGTGCCGTGTTTGGCGTCCGGCCCCATCACATCGCGATTGCCATAGCCACGCTCGAGCGGGTTCGCGGGATCGTCACCCACCGTCGGCCGCGGATCGAACGCAGGATTCAGGTTGTACTCGAGCTGGTGCTGGTACTCGGTGAGCGCTTCTTCGACTTCGTGCGGCGAGATCCCGGCGTCGGCCAGGGCGAGGAAGAAATCGCGGGCCTGGCGCAGGTCCGGCTGTTGCGTCCGATAGTTCCGCACGTCGGCGACCGTGAGGGAGTCGCGGCCGATCGCGGCGCGCAACATCGGCAACACGATCTCCAGGTTGGCGTGAATCTGCCGGACCTGGCCGAGCACGTTTTCCGCTTCGGCACGATCCTGCTGGAATCGGTTGGCGATGGAGTCGCAGCTTGCGCCGGCCGGCAGCGCCGCGGCCGAACCGGCGGAGCACTGCACATGGAGCCGGGTCACCTCGAAGGTGTCCCACCGAACGGACTCGCCCCGGGCGTTCCCCAAGAAATTCCAGCCGTACGTGTCGTCGATGTAACCGTTGCCGTCATCGTCGACGCCATTGCCGGCGATTTCGCGTTCGTTACGCCAGAGGTTCGAGCGCAAATCGACGTGGGCCGTGTCCACGCCGCCATCGATGACGGCGACGACGATGGTGCGCGCCGGCTGCCGCCCAACCAGCAGCTCGCGATAGGCCCGGGCGACACCCGTGCCGATGACGCCGTCGGTCCGCGCATCGAGGAGGTGCCAGTCCGCGGCGGCTTCCCGTGACGCAGGCGCGGGCGTGGGAGCCGGCGTCGACGGTGTCGGCGTCGCGGCCTGCGGGCGCGGCGCAGCGGGCACCGCGGCGGGGCTCGACGGGCGTGTCGCCGGTGCACACGCGGCTACGATGAGGGCGAGAAGGCCGAGTCGGAGGCGGACGACCATTCGTTTTTCTCCCTGTGCCATGGGTCGAACGCGGTGGTACCCGAGAGGAGGGGTCGGTGCTCCCGGCTCACGAACGGGCCGTTCGTCGGCCAGGGTCCCGGAGGTTGCCGAAGCCCCGCGACCGAGGCGGTCCCGAGGCGTCCGAGCCATACGGACACGCCCCTGCCTTTGCACGAACGCCAGCCATGTCGCACGTTGCGGGGCGGCCCGCGCGCCGGGCCCGTCGCGATCCTCCACACCCGGTTTCTTCGGAGGCCCCCATGCTCCGCCATTCGCGCTTCCGCTCCGCGCTGCTCGCGCTGATCGTTCCGCTCGTGCTGGCCGTGCCGGCGCTCGAGCTCGCCGCTCAGGTCCCGCACCCGAGAGACGTGTTCGGCTTCACGCCCGGCGATGATTACCAGATCGCCACGTACGACCAGATGCTGGAGTACTACCGGCGCCTGGACGCGGCGAGCGAGCGCGTCACGATGGTCGAGATGGGCAAGAGCGTGCTGGGCAAGCCGATGCTCCTGCTCTTCATTTCATCGGAAGCGAACCTGCGGCAGCTCGACCGCTGGCGCGACATCTCGGCGCGGCTGGCAAGGGCGCGCATCCCGGATGAAGAGGCGAGGCGGCTGGCGAACGAGGGGAAGGCGATCGTCTGGATCGACGGGGGCATGCACGCGACCGAGCGTGCGCACGCGCAGATGACGTCGCTGCTGGCGCACAAGGTGGTGACGGAGGAAACGGCCGAGATGCGGTCGATCCGCGACAACGTGATTCTGCTGCTCAACCCGGTGATCAATCCGGATGGTTTGGACATCGTCGCGAACTGGTACCTGCGCAATCGGGGCACGCCCTTCGAGACGACGGGCCCGCCGGAGCTCTACCACCACTACGTCGGCCACGACAACAACCGCGACTGGTACATGCTGCTGCAGCCGGAGTCGCAGGCAGTGGCCAAAATCCTGTACGAGACGTGGTACCCGCAGATCGTTTACAATCACCATCAGACGTCGCCGCGCTGGACGCGGATCTTCACGCCGCCGTTCGCCGACCCCATCAACCCGGACATCCCGGCCGGCGTCATCAGCGGCGTGAATCTGGTCGGCAACGCGATGATCAATCGCTTCATGGAAGAGGGAAAGGACGGCGTCGTCTCCCGGCTGACCTTCGACATGTGGTGGAACGGCGGCATGCGCACGGCGCCGTATTATCACAACATGGTCGGCATCCTCACGGAGACGGCACATCCCTCGCCGACGCCGGAGTATTATCCGCCGGAGCAGCTGCCGGCGACGGTGGGTGGCCGGCGTGCCGGCGACATTCCGACGGACCGGCCGTCGATGTTCTATCCCGCGCCGTGGAAGGGAGGCTGGCTGCGATTCGCGGACGCGATCGAGTACATGATCACGGGCTCGATGGCCGTGCTCGATATCGGGGCGAAGCGGCGTTCGGAGTGGCTGTACGGGATCTACCGGCTGGGCCGCGAGTCGATCGTGAAGGGAGAAGCCGGCCATCCGTTCGCCTACATCATTCCCGCGGAGCAGTGGGATCGGGGCGAGGCGCGCGAGCTGGTGAACGTGCTGCGTCGGGGCGGCGTCGAGGTGCACCGTGCGACGCGGGAATTCACTGCCAACGGGCGCACGTTCCGCGCGGGCGACTGGATCGTGCCGGCGGCCCAGGCATTCCGCCCGCACGTCGTCAACCTGATGGAGCCGCAGCGTTACCCCGATCGACGCATGTACGCCGGCGGACCACCCGAGCCGCCCTACGACCTGGCGGGCTGGACGCTGCCGATCCAGATGGGTGTCGAGGTCGTGCGCATCGACGCGCCGACGCAGCTTCCTGGCGAGGCGGTCGACCGGGCGACGGTGCGGCCGGGCGTCGTGAGCGGGACCGCCACGTTCGGCTGGGCGGTCCGTCGCAACCAGAACCGCGCCGTCGAAATGGTGAACCGTCTGCTCAAGGCCGGTGACCGGGTGCACTGGGCGTCGGCCGCATTCGGCGAACACGCCGCAGGTACGATCGTCGTGGAGAGCGGCAGTGGCACGGCGGAGCGCGTGCAGACGCTCGCTCGCGAACTGGGCGTCGATGCGAGCGGTCTGGCGCAAAGGCCGCAGGTCGCGCTCGAGACGTTGCGCTCGCCGCGCATCGCCATGTACAAGAGCTGGGTCGACAACATGGATGAGGGCTGGACGCGCTGGCTGCTCGAGCAGTACGCGTTCGACCTGACCAGCCTGACCGATGACGACGTTCGTGGCGGCAACCTCGCCGACTTCGATGCGATTATCCTGCCCAGCGATGAGCCCGCCTCGATGCTGCACGGGCACCCGCCCGGCACGATGCCCGAGGAGTACACGGGCGGACTGGGCGTGGAGGGAGCGAGTGCGCTGAAGCGCTACGTGGAAGGTGGCGGCACGATCGTCGCCCTGGATGACGCGACCGGCTTCGCCATCGACCAGTTCGGTTTGCCCGTCCGCGATGTCGTGCGGGACGTGCCCCAGTCCGACTTCTTCATTCCCGGCTCGCTGATCGCGATCCGCAACGAAACTGCTCATCGGCTGGCGCGCGGGCTGCAGCCGAACGGCGCCGCGTTCTTCGTACGCTCCCGTTCGTTCGACGTCGTGAGCCCGGCTCGTGCCAACGATCGGTCCGCGCCAGCCCCACCGGTCGAGATCGTCACGCGGTATGCCGATGATGACCTTGTCCTGAGCGGCTGGGCGCTGGGCGAGCGGCGCTTCCTCGCGGGCCGGCCCGCCGTCGTGACGGCTGCGCTGGGCCAGGGCGAAGTCGTGCTGATCGGATTCCGGTCGCAGATGCGCGCTCAGCCACGCAACACGTTCAAGCTGCTGTTCAACGCACTGCAAGGCGCGGCCGTCGAGCAGCGCCGCGAGGTTTCGTTGCGATAGTAGTAGTTGGCCCGACGAGATTCCGGTATCCACTGTGATCGCACGCGCCGCGACTTCGCGGCGCGTGCGATCGTATGAAGTCCCTTCATGTCTGCTCACCAATCGGTTTCTGGCCCGAAGTAACCCTCGTTCATTGTTCGTCGTGGCAGCGGCAAATCGTATCGAGACGCCCGTCGCGGGCCGAACGACTCGCGGTGTGGTGTAACCGGCGGACCGACGTGCGTCGCCAACGGTCTAACCCCGTGGTCGCGACGCCACGTGCGTGCGCACCGTTGGGTCGTCCGTTTGGCGCGGTGAAATCCGATTCGCGTGTGCGCGGAACGCAGAACCGCGCAGCAACGGGACGGCGGTGGTCGTGGCCCGTTCCGCGGGCAGATCTCGCTTTCATCGGAGAGGAGGCGCTCTCCGGCAGCGGGTGACGGACGCGGGGAGACGCGGATCCGGGTGCCTCCGCACTCGCCACCTCTTCCAGGAGCCAACATGGCGAACATCGCCCGACTTTCGATACTGGTTGCTGCTCGTACGCTCACCGCAAGCCGGACCACGTTCCGCTCGAGTGCGTTGCTGATGTCGGTCACCCTGTTGTTCGGGCTCGGCGCGTGCGCCTCGCGTGGCCCGGCCGCGTCCGGCCTTCCTTCGGACGGGATTATCGAAGTGGAGAACCGGACGTGGGATGACCTCGTCGTCTATGTCGTTCGCGGCAACGGCACACCGATGCGGGTCGGCCGCGTCGACGGAAACGGGCGCAACCGATTCAAGCTTCCGGCCGGCATGATGGAGGGTGCCAATCTCCAGTTGCAGGCATCGCGGTTGAACGGCCATGCACAGCGCACGTCGGGGTTCGTCGAGCCGACGCGGCACGCACTGGGAGTCAGCACGGGCGGTACGGCGCCGTACGTGACGGTGCCGTTCGTCGCGTCGGATACGCGGATCGTCAGCTGGGTGATCGAGTCGAATCGATTCGTGTCAGGTGTAACGGTGCGCTAGCGAAGTGGACGAGGGCGGGTTCATTATCCGCCCTCTGCCCGAAAGCGACCTTCAGCGTGTCCCGTCCTGTGTGCGTACGCCTCGGCGTAGCGTTCGCTCGAAGAACTCGTCGGTGGCGCGGAACGCTTGCAGCCAGCGCTCGTGAATCAGGAAGTCGTGGACCTCGTCGGGGAACACGATCAACTCGTGTGGCACATCGTGCGCGCGCAGCAGTTGGACGAGACCCACCGTCTGCGTGAAGGCGACGTTGCGGTCGTCATCGCCGTGAATGAGCAACACGGGCGATCGCCAGTTGGCGATCTCGGAGATCGACGAGGCGCGGTACGTCGTGGCCTCCGGGTCGAGACTGTCGCCCCAGAGGTGCACGCCCGCGATGTCGACGCCAGCGGCGAAGATGTCGGAATTGCGCGCGAGCCCCTGGGCTGTGAGGATGCCGCCATAGGACAACCCCCAAAGGCCCACTCGCGTGGGATCGACGTCGGCGCGGGCGTGCAACCACTGGCCGGCGGCGAGCACATCGAGATATTCCGCGCTGCCGTTGCGGCCCACGTTCGGCGCGGTCCGGAAGGAGCGGCCGTAGCCGATGCCGGCCCGGTAGTTCACCGACAGCACGACATAGCCTCGGTTCGCGAAGTACTGATTCATGGCGTACGCCATGTGGTAGAAGTGCATGTAGTGGTAGCCGAGCAGCATCTGCCGCCGGGGCCCGCCGTGGATGAAGATGAGGGCGGGCCGGCGTTCACCGCGACGCAGGTTGGGCGGCAGGAAGAGCTGGGCGTACGAACGCACGCCGTCGGAGGCTTCGAGCACGACGGACTCCGGCTCGACGTGTGCGCGCGCCGGGAACGCGTCCGGCAGCGGGGTCACG
>JBFJPA010000220.1:0-7612 GCA_041617355.1 Longimicrobiales bacterium | reverse complement strand
CGAAGCTCTCATCGCCAGGCGACCAGCGATCACCGGCGAGCGTGGCGCCGGCATCGAGTCGAACGACGACGACATTGCGTTCGGGAGCGGCCGTCGCGATGCGGAGCGGCACGCCGGCCGCCACCCGGATGGGACCGGCCCAGCGCTCGACCATGGCCCGGACGTCCGCGCGTGTGGCGGCGCCTTGCAGCACGATCGATGTCGCGTCGTCGAGGACGAACGCGCCTTCGCGCGGCGCGAGTGAGCGCGGCGCGGGTACGAGCGGATAGGCGGCGGGCGGCTGCATGGCCACGCCGAGCGTCAGCGCGACGCCGCCGATAATGGAGAGCATGAATCGGCCTCCGGGTCCTGGGCGCAGCCAAGGTCAACGTCCGGCGGTCGTCCGGCAACTGCCGTTGGTGCTGACAGGCCGGGAACCCGGTTCGAGACCGCCGGGTTCAAGGGTCACGGGCTGGCCGCGAGGCCTGAGGAAGGATCCGAAGTATGACACGTTCAGGTCCGAAGACTTGCTCCGGATTCCCGGTACCGATTCGGTGCCGGGGCCCGATCGGCGGTTCCTGCACCTGTTGTGGCTGTCGCGGCATGGGCCGCGGCACGATGGGGGACGCGGGCCGCCCGGATTCCGCCGGCTGAGCACTCCGGCATTCGGAGCCGACACCAGGTGGCCGCGACCCCGCGAGGTCGCGGCCACGTTGTTTTTGGGTGCAACCCATGCCGTTGATCGAAACCAGGACGCTCGAGGAAGCGATCGGCAACACGCCGCTGGTCCCGCTGCGGCGAATCGTGCGGGCGGGCGCGTCGGTGTGGGTCAAGCTGGAAAGCCGGAACCCGGGCGGCAGCGTCAAGGATCGGCCTGCCCTGTGGATCATCCGCGCGGCGGAGCGTGCTGGCCAGCTTGCCGGCAAGACGCTGCTGGATGCAAGCTCCGGCAACACGGGCATCGCATTCGCCATGCTGTGTGCCGCGCGCGGGATCGATTGCGAGATTTGTCTGCCGGCGACGGCGAGCGACGAACGCAAGCAGCTGCTCCGAAGGTACGGTGCGCGCGTGATCGTGACCGACCCCGCGGAAGGCTCCGATGGCGCGATTCGCGAGGCGCGACGTCGTGCGGCCGCGCGGCCCGATCGGTACTTCTATGCCGACCAGTACAACAACCCGGAAAACGTGCGTGCCCACGAGCAGAGCACGGGCGCCGAGATCTGGGAGGACACGCGCGGCGGGGTGACGCATTTCGTGGCGGGCCTCGGAACCAGCGGCACGTTCGTCGGCGTGGGCCGTCGGCTGCGACGACACCGGTCGGACGTGCGCCTCATCGCCGTGCAGCCCGACTCGCCGTTCCACGGTATCGAGGGACTCAAGCACATGCCGACCGCGATCGTGCCCGGCATCTTCGACGCCACGCTGGCCGATGCCATGGTCGCGGTACGGACGGAAGACGCACAGGCGATGGCGTTGCGCCTGGCCCGCGAAGAAGGGCTTCTTGCGGGCCCGTCCGGCGGCGCGAACGTGGTGGCGGCGTCGAGCGTTGCGGCGAGGCTGCCTGAATCCGCACTCGTCGTGACCGTGCTGCCCGACGGCGGTGAGCGCTACCTGAGCGAACCGTGGGGAGAGGCCGGATGATCCGGATTCCGCTGCAGGTGATGGAGCAGGTGCGAGCACACGCGAGCCAGGCGTATCCGGAGGAGTGTTGTGGCGCGCTCGTGGGATCGGCGGCGGACACGGGCCGCGCGGTCGTGTCCGCCCTGCCGGCGAAGAACGTGCGTGATGCCGAACGCGAACGACGGTACCGGATCGGACCGGACCAGGTCCACGCCTTCGAACGACAGGCGGCCGACGCCGGGCTCGAGGTCATTGGATTCTACCATTCACACCCCGATCATCCGGCCGAGCCGTCGTCCTATGACGTCGAACATGCCTGGCCGTGGTATACCTATGTGATCGTTCCGGCCACCCGTGACTCGGCCGGCGTGCCCCGAGCGTGGCGGCTGCGGGATGATCGCGCGGGATTTGAAGAGCAGTCCATTGCGGGAGACGAGACATGAGTGTGACGGTGCGGATTCCGACGCCCTTGCGACCGTTCACCGGCGGCGCAGCCGAGGTCGCGCTCGCGGGCGAGACCGTGGGCGCCGTGCTGGCGACGCTGACGGAGCAATACCCGGCGCTGCGACCACACCTGTACGACGCGGACGGCAGGCTGCGCAATTTCGTCAATGCGTTCGTCAACGAAGAGGACGTCCGGCACCTCGACGGCACGCACACCCGCCTCGCGAGCGGCGATGCCGTGACGCTGGTCCCGAGCATCGCGGGCGGCACTGTGGAGACGGCGCAGGAACGGCCCGCCGTCGAGCTTTCCCACGAGGAGATTCATCGCTACAGCCGGCACCTGATCATGCCCGAGGTCGGCATGGACGGGCAGCGCAAGCTGAAGGGGTCGAAAGTCCTGCTGGTCGGCGCCGGCGGGCTGGGCTCGCCGCTCGGGCTCTACCTCGCCGCTGCGGGCGTCGGCACCATCGGCATCGTCGATTACGACGTCGTGGATTCCACGAACCTGCAGCGGCAGTTGTTGCACGGCACCAAGGATGTCGGGCGCTCGAAGCTCGCATCGGCCCGCGACCGTCTCACGGATGTAAATCCGCACGTCGAGATCGAGACCCACGAAGTGCTGCTCACGAGCGAGAACGCGCTCGATCTGCTCTCGCGCTACGACATCGTCGTCGACGGCACCGACAACTTCCCGACGCGTTACCTGGTCAACGACGCGTGCGTGCTGCTCGGCAAGCCGAACGTATACGGCTCGATCTTCCGGTTCGAGGGTCAGGTCTCGGTCTTCTACGCGCGCGAAGGTCCATGCTACCGCTGTCTGTTCCGCGAGCCGCCGCCGCCCGGCCTCGTGCCGAGCTGCGCCGAGGGCGGCGTGCTCGGCGTGCTGCCCGGCATCATCGGCTCGCTCCAGGCGCTCGAGACGATCAAGCTCATCATCGGCCGGGGCGATACGCTGGTCGGGCGGTTGCTCCTCTTCGACGCGCTGCCCATGCGCTGGCGCGAGCTGAAACTGCGCAAGGATCCGGATTGTCCTATCTGCGGCACACGCCCGACGGTCACGCAGCTCATCGACTACGAGGCGTTCTGTGGCATGCCCGCACACGAGGATCGGGCGGCGCGGGCCGGCACCGACCACGTACCCAGCGTCGGCGCCGCCGAGCTGAAGGCCGAGTTGGATCGCGGCGCCGCCATCACCCTCGTCGACGTGCGCGAACCGCACGAGTGGGAGATCGTCAACCTGGGCGCGTACCACGCGCGGCTGATCCCGATCGGCCAGCTCGCCGAACGGATGAGCGAGCTGGACACGGCCGGAGAGATCGTGCTGCACTGCCGATCCGGCGTCCGCAGCGCCAAGGCGTTGCTGCGCCTTCAGGAAGCCGGGTTCCGCAAGCTCCGCAACCTCGAGGGCGGCATCCTGGCCTGGGCCGAGCAGGTCGACCCGGAGATGCCGAGGTACTAGGGACGGCATCGGGCTGGGGCTTGGGCTGGGGCTGGGGCTGGGGACGAACGAACAACCGAGCCCGAGCCCAAGCCCCGGCTCCATCGCGCCGATACTCCCGGAGGTGGGTGGTCGGACTCGTCTCGTGAAGGGCGGGCTGCGTTGCCGGACCTTTTCCTCTACCTCGGCGTGCCAATCGTCCTCCTGCTGGTCATCTGGCGGAGCAAGCTGACGACGCCGGCTGTCGCGGGCACGCCGAGGCCAGCCGACGGGCGTCCGCTCCACGATCTGCCGGACCCTGTGATCTCGCTGGTGCGGACCGACGTCGAGCCGGCCGGCGAGGCGAGACGTGCGGCAAACGCGCTGGAGCAACACGGGTTCCTGAGCGCGGGTGGATTCACGATCCCTCAGTTGGCGAACACCTACATCCAGCTCTTCGTGCATCCGGAGGACGGGACCATCGCGACCGTCGCGGAACACGCGTCCGGCATTTGGTGTGATCTGGTTCGGCTCTATGCGGACGGCACCCTCTTCGCCGTTACGAACGCTGCGACCGGCACAGGTCTGGAGGAGCGACCGGGTCGCGACATCGTGCGGCTACCGGGAACGCCCCTTCGGTTGCTCCAGATGCGTGCTCGTCTCGAGCGTCCTGTCGATACGGTCGTGCGTCTGGACACCGACGACGTGAGCGACATCCTCATCGACCTCTATTCCGGCGGGCGCGCGCCGTCGAACCGGGACTCGCCGGCGGACTGACGCGACTCCGCCCTGTACCGGCCCCCCCGATCCCCTCCGCTCCACACCTGACCCATCGACAGTCAAACCCGCGGCAACACGTGCTCCGCCAGAGCCGATGTCCAGAATCGGCGCCCATCCGTCGCCATGAAGTGCGAATGACTTCTGAGCACGTCGAGAGTCGGGCTGGAGGCACGGATGACACGCGTGGGAATCGTCGGAGGCGGCCCCGGTGGACTCATGACCGCAGACCTCATCCGGCAGACCTGTGGTGACGAGTGCCGCGTCACGCTGTTCGAGGCGGCGGCGAATGTCGGCGGCAAGCTGAGCACGCGTGTGTTCGGAGCGGCACCCGTGCCGTACGAGGCCGGCACCGCCGAGTGTTATGACTACAGTGGCGTCGGCGACGATGGGCTGCGTGCCTTGATCGATGGACTCGGGCTCGAGACCCGTGCGATGTCGGGCCAGGCCGTGGTCTTCGGCGATTCGATTCTGCGCGACGACGCGGACGTGGCCCGGCACCTCGGCGGCACAACGCTCGATGCCATTCGGGAATTTCGCGAACGGTGCAAGCAGTTGCTGCCACGCGAGCACTGGCTTCCCGGCCTCCGTCGAACGGATCGTTCGCACGCCTGGGTGGGTCGGACCTGGCAGGATTTGCTGAACACGGTCGCCGACCCGCGGGCACGGGCGTACCTGGCCGTAACGACGCATTCGGACCTGGCGACCGAGCCCCACCTCACCAGCGCTCTGCACGGATTACGCGCCTTCGTCAAGTGTGTGCCCGGCACGATCGGGATCCGCTCGGTCGACGGCGGCATCAGCGGACTCGGCCGCAAACTCAGGGAGCGCATTGACGGCACACGTGTCCTCTGCGGTACGCGCGTGTCGCGCATCGAGCAAACGCTCCGTGGCTGGCGACTTCGGTCCGTGCACGACGGCCGGTCGCGCGAGGAGGACTTCGACGCGCTCGTGATCGCGCTGCCCGTCGGGCATCTCGGCAGCGTGGCGTATGCCGGCCCGACTTTACGCCGCGCCATCCAGGCGCACATCGCTCGCTTCGACCGGCCCGGTCATTACCTGCGCGTGTCGATGCTCTTCCAGACCCCGTTCTGGCGGGACTGCCTGTCCGGCTCGTGGTTCATGGTGGACACGTTCGGTGGGGCGTGCGCGTACGATGAGGGGACTCGTTACGACGTGGGGCGGCACGGCGTGCTCGGCTTCCTCATTGCCGGCAGCGACGCCGTTTCGCTGATGTCACTCGATGTGGGTTCGCTCGTACGACGCGTGCTCGACGCGCTACCGGGCGCGCTCTCGCGGGAGGCGACCAAGCAGTTCCGCGAGGCCCGCATCCATCGCTGGCCCGCGGGCGTCTGCCGACTGCCTGGCGGCGTACCTCGCCTCGATCCGCTGCACTCACATCAGCCGGATGCCAGCCGGCTGCCCGGTCTGTTCCTCGTCGGCGACTACCTCGTCGATTCCACTCTCAACGGCACGCTCCGATCGGCCCGCTCCGCGACCTCGCTGCTCTTGTCCTTCCTTTCCTCGCCTCGGAGTCGCACTCGGCGGGCCACGACCGCGGCTTGACCTGCGACGCGGCCTGCCTCTAGCTTCGAGCCGAGGCCGCCAGGGGTATCCCGCCACGCGCGGGATTGAGAAAGTCCCTTGGAACCTGACCCGGCTGACACCGGCGTAGGGAGCGCGGCGCGGGAGCGCAGAACGAATCGACCGACTCCGTGGTCCTCTGCTTCGCCGCCGGGCTCGGCCCGTGCGGCGATTCGTGTTTTCTCCGCACCTCCCGTCGGCTCGAAAGGAAGACGGTCAGCCCATGGCGACGATCGAGACCCGCCCGGCACACCGCGCCCGCCAGCGCCCGCCACTCACCACGTCCGACTTCGACAACGCGTTCCCCGCGTCACGCAAAGTCTGGGTCGACGGACCCGGCGGCATGCGCGTTCCGATGCGTGAGATCTCGCTGTCGGGTGGCGAGCCGCCGCTCCGCGTCTACGACACGAGCGGCCCGCACCACATCGACGTTCGGGTCGGGCTGCCGAAGCTGCGCGCCGATTGGATCCTTGCGCGAAGCGTCGAGCAAGGACGGCGACGGCAAGAAATGGAGAGCGGCAACGACGACGGCGCGAGTGGCGCGGCCGAGATGCCGGAGGCGTTGCTGCCGCCGGTGTACCGCGCGAAGGCGGGCGAACGGGTCACTCAGATGCATTACGCACGGCAAGGCGAGATCACGCCGGAGATGGAGTTCATTGCGCTGCGCGAAGGCGTGGATCCGGAGTTCGTGCGTTCGGAGGTCGCGCGCGGCCGCGCCATCATTCCCGCCAACATCAATCATCCGGAGCTCGAGCCGATGATCATCGGCCGCAACTTCAAGGTCAAGATCAACGCGAACATCGGGAACAGCGCGGTCACATCATCGATCGAGGAAGAGGTCGAGAAATTGCGCTGGGCCACGCTTTGGGGCGCGGACACCGTGATGGACCTGTCCACGGGCAAGAACATCCACGAGACGCGACAGTGGATCCTGCGCAACTCGCCCGTGCCGATCGGCACCGTGCCCATTTACCAGGCGCTCGAAAAAGTCGGCGGCGTTCCGGAAGACCTGACCTGGGAGATCTACCGCGACACGTTGATCGAGCAGTGTGAGCAGGGCGTCGACTACTTCACCGTCCATGCCGGCGTGCTGTTGCGTTACATCCCGCTCACGGCCCATCGCGTCACCGGCATCGTCAGCCGAGGCGGCTCGATTCTCGCCAAGTGGTGCCTGGCGCACCACAAGGAGAACTTCACGTACACGCATTTCCGCGAGATCTGCGAGATCATGGCCGCGTACGACGTGTCGTTTTCGCTGGGCGATGGCCTGCGTCCGGGCTCGATCGCGGATGCGAACGACGAAGCCCAATTCGCGGAGCTGAAGACACAGGGCGAGCTGAACCGGATTGCCTGGGAGTACGACGTGCAGGTCATGAACGAGGGGCCGGGACACATCCCGATGCACCTCATCCGCGAAAACATGGAAAAGCAGCTCGAATGGTGCGACGAGGCGCCGTTTTATACGCTCGGCCCGCTCACGACCGACATCGCACCCGGTTACGATCACATCACCAGCGCCATTGGTGCCGCGCAGATCGGCTGGTACGGCACGGCCATGCTCTGCTATGTCACACCGAAGGAGCATCTAGGCCTGCCCGACCGTGACGACGTGAAGCAGGGCGTCATCGCCTACCGTATCGCGGCCCACGCCGCAGACCTCGCGAAAGGGCATCCCCGGGCACAGGAGTGGGACGATGCGTTGTCGAAAGCACGCTTCGAATTCCGCTGGGAGGACCAGTTCAACCTGTCGCTGGATCCGGTCACGGCCCGGAAGTACCACGACCAGACGCT
>JBFJPA010000219.1:0-7618 GCA_041617355.1 Longimicrobiales bacterium | reverse complement strand
GCCCGCGCGGACCGGCTCGGTGGAGAGCAGGCCGAGGCCGCGGATCGCACGCATGATTTCGGCGTGGCCCGGATACCGCAGCGTCTTGTACTCCATCGTGCGAACGCGGCCTTCGTGGGTCCACGCCATGGAGGAGAGGCCACCGGCCGTGTGAAACGCTTCCAAGGCGCCCACGGGCTCCGGGAATTCGACGGTCTCGACCTCGGACAGCGCCTCCACCTGCTGCGCCTTGCCGTCCCGCACAACCCACGATGGCGTCGTGTAGTAGTCGAGGACGCCCTGCAGCGAATAGACGATCTGGTAGTTGAGCGGCGGCGTCGGATGCTGCGGGAGCCCGCCGACGTAGATGCGGACTTCGTCGGCCGTGTCCATTTCGGCGATCCCCGCCGCGGCCAGGATGTTGACCATGCCGGGCGCGAGGCCGCAGTCGGGGACGACGGAGATGTTCGCTCGCTTCGCCGCGTCGTCCAGCTTCAGCTGCCGGAACACGATCTCCGTGTTGCCGCCGAGGTCGCAGCAGTGCCGACCGGCCTCCACGGCGAGCGCCGAAACCTCGTAGTTGAAGAAGTACGGCAGCGCGTTCATGACCGCGTCGACGCGCTTCATCGCGGCCAGCGCGGCGTCGCGGTCGCGCGCGTCGAGTGCGATCCGTTCGAGCCGTGGATCCCGCGCGTAAGGCTGCAGGTAGGCCGGTACGCGGTCCGCCCGGACATCCGCCAACACCACCCGCTCGACGTCCGGGTTCCCCAAGAGATCGTAGGCACAGGCGGAGCCTTGCAGGCCCGCACCCAGCACGAGCATTCGCATTTACTGGTTCTCCATCAAAACGAAACGCCGGCGGGCGGTCCAGCTTGCCAGCGCGGCGGTGGATCCGTCGCCGGCCCGGCGCCGTCGGCCGCCGGGCCGGCCGCAGTGTGGCGGACGGTAGCGGCGGTGTCAACGAGCCTGCGCCACGGGCTCCGGCCCGCACCCCGCCCGTTCTCCGCAACCTGTTCGAAAACCTGAACTTGGACATGGGTATCCAGTTCCGATGCGCTTGACGCACCCCGCGCCCGGCGGCCATCCTTTCCAGGCTGTCCGACGAAACCGGGAGATCGCGCACATGAGCCGCTTCACCGAAGAAGAAATCAAGAAGAAGGTCCACGAGGGCTATATCCTCGAATCGCCGGACGAGATGACGGAGGGCTACCGCAAGTCGCTCATCGTCCAGCTGCTCGTCCAGGCCGACACCGAGCTGATGAGCGCGCCCGCGTACTGGATGGCCGCTCAGGATGCGCCGTCCACGAACACGCAGGTCTCGGCCGTCGCCATCATCCAGGACGAGCTCGCGCACGCGAACATCGCCTATCGCATCCTCGAGGACATGGGCCTCGACAAGGAGCAGCTCGTCTACGGCCGCGAGCCGCACGAGTTCAAGCACCCGTACGGCTTCGATCAGCCGCTCGAATCGTGGGCGGAGCTGGTGACCGCGAATGGTTTCTTCGACCGTGCGGGCATCTGCCTGCTTTCCGACGTGTACCGCAATACGAGTTATGGCCCGCTCAAGCGCGCCCTCGTGAAGGTCGACCTCGAGGAAACGTTCCACCTGCGCCACGGCGAAGTCTGGATGAAGCGGCTCGCGAACGCGGGCGGCGAGGCGCGCGAGAAGCTGCAGCGCGCCATCGATTGGATGTTCCCGATGACGATCGAGTGGTTTGGCCTGCCCGATGATCTCAAGCGGCACAGCGGCCAGCTCGAGTACCGACTGAAGGGCATGACGAACGACGAGTTGCGCCAGACCTGGATGTCCTCGACCGTCCCGCTCTGCGAGTCGCTCGGTCTGCATGTGCCCGCACACTGGGATGAGGCCGGCCAGCAGTACATTCTCGACTATCCCTTCCCGTGTGAGTACGACGCGGCGGAAAAGCGTTGGGATTTCGACGGTGGCGAGATCACGTGGGACCAGGTCTTCACCCGCTGGAAGGCACGCGGCCCCATGAACGAGCGGTACGTCGAGGCGGTACGGACGAGTCATGGCCCGTTGGCCAGGCTCGGTCGCGCGGCCTAGCGAACGGAAGGGATCAGGGAAAGGGACAGGGAGTGAAAGGGAGAGGGAGAGGGCATCAGGGTGAGAGGGAGCTTCCCATCCTTGCCCTCGATGGTATGACCGAAGAGTCGGCGGCGGCCGTGCGAGCGGCGCTTTCGGAGCTGCCGGCCGATGACGATACACCCCGGCCGTGGACGGATGCGGCGCCGGATGTGGCCCCGCTCTGGCACGCGCTGCGCGAGGTGCGCGACCCCGAGTTGCCGGTGAGTCTGGTCGATCTCGGTCTCGTCTACGCCATCCGTCGCGACGGCGAGCATGTCGAAGTGGATCTCACCTTCACGGCGACGGCGTGTCCCTGCATGGAGTTCATTCGCACCGACATTCAGGATCGTCTGCTGCGCGAGCCGGATGTGCGTTCGGTCGAGATCCGCGAGGTCTGGGATCCGCCGTGGACGACGGAGCGCATGACACCAGAGGGACGAGCCATTCTGCGTTCGTTTGGCGTGGCCGCGTGACACCCGGCGCGCCGAACCCAGTCTGACACCGGGAGCACCATGGTCTTCGAGGTTTTCGCGCGGAAGAGCCGCGGCGAGCCGCTGCGTCATATCGGCAACCTGAACGCGCCCGATGCCGAGCTGGCACGCGTGTACGCGTTCAACACCTACGACGAAGAGAAGTGGTTCGACATGTGGGTGGTCGCGCGCGATCAGCTGCTGGAAGTCTTCAACCGTTCGGATGCGGGCGGTGTCACGCCGGGCGCCGGCGTGGCGGGGAACGGAGCCTGACATGGATGCCGACCTGACGCCCGGCACGCGCACGGCCGTGCGCGACCTGATCCTCGTCATGGCCGATTCGAAGCGGCTGCTCGGCACACGCTACGCAGGCTGGATGCTGGGCGCGCCAGAATTGGAGGGCGGCATCGCGCTCGCCTCGATGGCGCAGGACGAATGGGGGCACGGCCGCCTGCTCTACGCGCTGCTCAAGGATTTCGACGAGGATGTGGATGCGCTCGAACACGGGCGCGAGCCGGATGCGTATTGCAGCATCGAGGCGCTCGACCACGAGGCCTCCGACTGGGCCAGCCTCGTCGCGCTCAACGTGCTCGTGGATGGCGCACTCACCGTGCAGTTCGAAGCGATGCGCGAATCGTCCTGGGCACCCATGCGTCAGCGCGTCGAGAAGATGCTCGATGAAGAGCAGTTCCACGCCGCGCACGGCACGGCCTGGGCCCACTGGTTCGCCCGAAAGGGCGATGACGGCCGCGCCATGCTCCGTGACGCCTTCGCCGCCATGCTGCCCACGGCGTTGCGCTGGTTCGGCCCGGACTCCGACCGCGCGAAGGCGCTCGTCGCGGAAGGCGTGATGGATGCTTCAGGTTCGAACTTGCGCGCGCGCTTCGTTGCCCGCGTCGAGCCCATTCTCGCGAACCTCGGCATTGATGGCGAAGCCAAGGCCGCGCCCGACTTCGGCGACTTCGACGAAGCCCGCCGCCGCGTGGCCGGCACGGCGCCGGACGCGAAGACCATCGAGCACGTGCGCGGCGACAAGAACCGCGCCTTCTTGATGGACTAGCCGATGCGCGTGCCCTTCCTCGATGCGGAATCCGCCGGCCTGCCGAAACGGGTGACCTGCCCCTTCTGCAAACACGACGACACCGAGCTGCACTCGCCGTTCGGGCCCCAGCTCTCCGTCGCGACGTACTGGTGCCGGCGCTGCCGGTCGCCATTCGAGTTGCTGAAGTGGCGGGGGAAGGGGGAAGAGCGTAAAGAGTGAGCGGTCGGGTCGTGCGCGTTGCGGTCACCGGGCAAGCGGTGGTGCTCAACTCGATCCGCTGAGCGTCCGGACACGCGACAAGGCTCCGGCGATGCGACGAGTCCGTCTGGCAGGCGGACGGCAATGAGGTTTCCCTTGCCCGCAGTGCCGGACGCCGCGGGCGGCACGGCGACGCCCGATCGCGCTTCTGGGCGGCTGGGCAGGTCGTCGGGTTCGCGAAGCGCGTGTCACTCACCCGCCAGTCGGCGCCCCTTACCGCTCCCGCAGGCGCGCGCTGCACTTGATCTCCACAAGCGCGGCTGGCCGCGGCAGCATCGATACCGCGACGGTCGCACGACTCGGCGGGTCCACGGGAAAGAACGTCAGGTACACCGCGTTCATCGCAGCATAGTCGGCCATGTCCCGGAGGAAGACGGTGCATTCGCCCACGTCGGCCATTGTCGCGCCGGCCGCCTCGAGCGAGGTGCGGATGTTCTCGAGCGTCTGCCGGGTCTGCGCGGACACGCCGCCCTCGATGATCTCCTGTGTGCCGGGCTTCACACCGGTCATGCCGGAGACGAAGACGAGATCGCCGTCGCGGATGGTCACGGAGTAGGCGGGCACGAGCGGCGCAAGACCGGGCGGGTCGATGCGTCGGCGCTCGGCGGCGCGCGCGATCGCGGCGTCGCGCTGCGGGTCGCGCGCGGGCACGACGATCGGCTCGAACCAGGTCGGCACCAGCGTACGACTCTGCGGCGAAGCTCTGGCTACCTCTTCCAGGAAGAGCGCCCTGTCGGCGAGCGCGGCGGCTGGCGGGTTGGGATTGCCATACGCGTCCGCGTGCGTCGGGATCACGAGCGCGGGATAGCCGAGCGCGCGCAGGAGACGACCGGTGTAGTCGTGGATTTCGAGGCGCTGGCTGTTGGCGCCGACGAGCGCGATATCGGGCCGCAGTCCTTCCATCTCGCGCTCGATGTAGTTCATGGAGCCCATGGCGAGCACTTCGTGGCCGGCCATCCGGATGATGTACGCGAGGTTGCCGCCCTCCTGGTACTGCTCGCGCCGGAGCGGAGCGCGCAGGCCGCGCGGTGCGGTGCCGGCGATGCCTCGCCCGTTGTTGAAGTAGCGCTTGTCGTCGAGCGCGCTGTGGATGTTCGGCACCACGCGCAACGAGAACGTCCCGAAATCGTAGTCCTCGCCTCCCACGACCGTGATGAGATTCTGCTCGTCGACGTCGTACGCGCGGGCGAGGTTGATGGCGGTCTCGTGACCGATGATGACCGCGCCGGTGCGTCTGCTGATCACGCCGGCGTCGAGCGCGTGGTCGGAGTGGCCGTGCGTGATGACGATGAAGTCGGCGCGCCGGATGTGCCGGGCGATGAGCGCGGTGTCGGGAGGGTAGAAGTCCGACGGCGCGATCTCGGGCGCGGGACCGGTGGGCGTCCAGCGATTGAACTGCGTGACGAAGGGGTCGACGAGCACCACGGTGGCGCCGTCGGTGATCTCCCAGCCGGCGTTGCCGAGGTAGGTGAGTCGCAGTTCGCCCTGCGCGAGCGTGCCCTCTGAGGCCGGAGCCGTGCCCGGCTTCGCACACGGCATCGCGCCCGAGGCGAAGTACAGCGCGTTGGGCGCGTCGGAACGCGCGACGGCGATATCGGGGCGGCCGTCCTCGTCGAAGTCGCCGACGCCGATGCCGTACGCGGTCCCTCTGTCGTCGCCGAACGAGACCGGCGAGAACCGCCGGCCGTCGCCTTCATTGAACCAGGCGGTGGTCGGCGACTCGACGTTGCCGACGATGAAGTCCATCCGGCCGTCGCAGTTGAGGTCGGCCACGGCCAGGGCGTAGGGCACGACCGCGGGGTCGCCCACGCGGCGCGGCGCGGCGAATGCGCCGTACCCGCGGCCCTCGTAGACGGTCACGCCCCCGGCCTCGTCGATCGTGACCACGTCCATCACGCCATCGCCGGTGAGGTCGGCGGCCTCGGCGATCCGGATCTGCGCGTCCGCGGGTCCGAACGGCACGCTCGCGAGACGCGCGAGGTCGGCGCCCTTCGCGCCGAAATAGATGCGGCTCTGGCCGCCGTTGCGGTGCGGCACGAGCAGATCGAGGAGGCCGTCGCCGTTGAAATCGGCGGCCGTGATCGTCGTCGCGGGCTCGGCCGAGAACGGGATGCAATCGGCGTCGAACTTCCCGCCGCCGCGGTTGAGGCAGATGTAGTTCGCGCCGGCGGTGGGACCATGGCGGTTGGCCGCGATGATGTCGGGCAACCCATCGCCATTCATGTCGGCGACGGTCGCGTTGCGCATCGGCCAGTCCGGCCTGCCGTACTCGGAACCGACCGTGAACCGCCCCTTCCCATCGTTCAGGTAAACGAGCTTGGGGCTCGGCCGATCGTTGCTGATCACCACGTCGAGGTCGCCGTCGGCGTCGAGGTCGACGAGGCGACCGGAGTAGGTCTTGTCGGACGCCGTGCCGAGGTCGTACGCGGCGCGGATTGCGCCCTTCCCGTCGCCCAGCAGCACGCGATTCACGAGCGGCCAGTGGCGGCCCTTGGCGAGCACGATGTCGAGGTGCCCGTCGCCGTCGACGTCGCCGAAGCTGGCGTTCGCCGAGGTCTCCGAGGTGGTCTCGAGCAGGAGCGTGCGGTCGTAGCGCGGGAGTTCGGGGGCGCCGACGGTCGTGAACACGACGGCGCCGAGGACGAGGATGCGGGCGAAGAAGAGAGTCATCGGGCGATGGTATCGCCGGCCCCACGCCCTGTCCATGGTTCACAGCGTCCGGGGCCCGGTATCTCAATCAGCGGGACGCGACGACGCGTTTTCGGGACGGGACACACCAGCGGGGCCGCGCTGATCTCTACGATGCGGGCTATCGGGCTATCACCCGCCGTTCAGCAGTTCCAGGAACGCGCGCCTGTACCGCTGCAACTTCGCCGGCCCGACACCCGGGATCGCGAGCAGCTCCTCGGGCGTGACCGGCCGCTCCTCTGCCATCGCGCGCAGCGTGCTGTCGTTGAACACGATGTAGGCCGGCACGTCGGCCGCATCGGCGAGCTGTTTGCGCAGCGTGCGCAGCCGCTCGAACAGCGCATCGACATCATCGCCGTCGCGCTTCGCGCCGGCCGCGTCCTCGCGTCGGGCCTGGCGGCGGCGTGCCGTCGTGACGGCATCGCGTCGTGCCGGCCCGCATGCAGGCGCTGCTCGCGGAACGCATCGGCTACGATCCGCCCACGGACGATGCGCTCGACGAAAACCAGCATCTCGAGCGAAGCGACGATCCGTCCACGGAAGATCCGCTCGCCATATTCCGCGCAGTATGGGATCTGGGACCCGCCGGCCAGGCCACGATGGCCCTAGCACTGTGCGCGCTCGGGTACGCAGACCAGGCCGTCACGCGCTCCCGCGGCGCCGTGGACCTCGCGGTGGAACGCGGGAGCGTGGCGATCGTGCTCCAGACGCGGGGTTTCTATCACGCCATCGTGCTCATGTGGCGCGGAGACCTCGAGGAAAGCATCGAACAGGGCCAGTGGGTGGTCCGGGAGGCGGAGGAGAGAGGTCTCGGCCCCTACTTCGCGACGCTCAGCAGCTTCCCGCTCGGCTGGTGCCTGGCCCGGACGCGCCAAGTCGACGAAGGCATCGCGATGTTGCGCCGCGGTGTCCAGCAATGGACCTCCACGGGCTGGCATGTCGGCACGACCTGGTTCACAGCGCTCCTTGCAGACGCGCTCCGGATGGGCGGACGCGCGGAGGAAGGGCTCCGGTCGCTGAACGAAGCGATCGCCAACTCCCGAACCGTGGATGATTTCTGGCAGGAAACCGAGATCCGCCGGATCCGCGGCG
>JBFJPA010000218.1:0-7624 GCA_041617355.1 Longimicrobiales bacterium | reverse complement strand
GTCTACGACGCGCTCGTCGTGCGGCCGGTGCTCGCACTGTCGCGGGGATTCTGGCGCTTCATTGACCAGGGCCTGATCGATGGGCTGGCCAATGGCGCCGGTTACGCCTCGCGCGCGTTCGGCTGGGTCGGCTCCCGGCTGCAGACCGGCCAGATCAATACGTACGCGTTCGCCGTGGTGGCGGGCACGCTCCTTCTCCTCGCCTTCGTGATCCTGTGATGGGCGCGCTGCTCGACACGATCGGCTACAGCCGATGGGTCCTCCACTTCCTGCTGCTGTTCCCCGTGGTGGGCATGGGGTTGATCCTCATGGCCGACGAGAAGGTCGCGAAGAAGGTTGCACTCGCCGTCGCGTCCGTGGAGTTCCTCGTCTCGGTGCCGCTCTGGTTCCTGTTCAACGCGGCCAGTGCAGCGTACCAGTTCGGATCGCAGACACCGTGGATCCCGCAGTGGGGCATCTACTACCGGGTGGGCGTGGACGGCATCAGCCTGTTGCTGCTCCTGCTGACCACCTTCCTGTTCCCGCTCACGATCCTCGGCTCATACAAATACATCGCGAAGAAGGAAAAGACCTTCTACGCGATGATGCTGCTGCTCGAGACGGGCGTGCTCGGTGTATTCCTCGCGCTCGACCTGTTCCTGTTCTTCGTATTCTGGGAGATCATGCTGGTGCCGATGTATTTCATCATCGGCATCTGGGGCGGTGAACGGCGGGTGTATGCGGCCGTGAAGTTCTTCCTGTTCACGGCCTTCGGCTCGCTACTGATGCTGGTCGGCATCCTTTACCTGTTCTTCAAGTACCGGGCGCTCACGGGCGGCGAGATGTCGTTCGCGATCTGGGAGCTGAGCCGGGTGCCGCTGACGTTCAAGGAGCAATACTGGCTGTTCACCGCCTTCGCGCTCGCGTTCGCGATCAAGGTGCCGGTCTTCCCGTTCCATACCTGGCTGCCGGATGCACACGTCGAGGCGCCGACGCCCGGCTCGGTAATTCTGGCGGCCGTTCTGCTGAAGCTCGGCGGGTTCGGCTTCCTGCGTTATCTGCTGCCCTTCTTCCCGGCCGCCGCGACGGATGGCCTGGTCGTCGGCGTGATGCTGACGCTCGGGTTGATCGGCATCATCTACGCGGCGTGGGTCGCGGCCGTGCAGCCGGACGCGAAGAAGTTGATCGCATACACGTCCGTCGCCCACATGGGCTTTGTTGTGCTCGGCGTGTTCGCGTTGACCGTACGCGGCATCCAGGGCGCGATGATCGTCATGCTCGCCCACGGACTGTCGACCGGGGCCATGTTCCTGTTGCTCGGCATGCTGTACGAGCGCCGGCACAGCCGCTTGATCGAGGACTTCGGTGGACTCGCGGCGGTGGCGCCAATGTTCGGCGCGGCGTTCATCATCACGGCGCTGGCCAGCATCGGCCTGCCCGGCACGAGTGGCTTCGTGGGTGAGTTCCTGGCGTTGCTCGGCACGTTCGAGACGCATCCGTGGGTCGCCATGATCGCCACGACAGGCGTGATCTTCGCCGCGTACTACATGCTGCCCATGGTACAGCGCATCTGGTTCAACAAGGTGGAAAATCCCGAGAACGAGCAGATCTCGGACTTGTCCCGCCGTGAGATCATCGTGCTCGCTCCGCTGCTGGCGGGGATGCTCTGGATGGGCGTCTACCCGAAGCCGTTTCTGGAGCGTACGGAAACGGCGGTGGTCTCCCTGATCGAGACGGTGAAGGCGCAGGCGGCGGTGCCCGGGCGGCTGTCGGCCGGACCGGTCGGTATCGAGATGACGAGCGCGCGGCGCGCGGACTGAGCGATGGGTGCGACGACGATCGACCTGACGAATCAAGCGCACTACGCGCTCGCGCTGCTGCCGGAGATCGTGCTCTCCGCCTGGGCCATGCTCGTGCTGCTCGTGGATGTGTTCCAGAAGGGCAGCCGCAGCCAGCCCTCCAGCGTTTGGATGGGACCACTCACCTTGGCGGGCGTGGTCCTGGCCGGCATGGCGAACGGCTGGCTGATGTTCGCGACCGAGGCCTCACCGGACGGCATAATCGCCGTGGATGGGTTCCGCATCTTCGCGAACTTCATCTTCCTGCTGGCCGTCGCGTTCTTCGTGCTCATGGGCGAACGCTACCTCGACCAGGAGCGCCTGCGGCTCGGCGAGCTGTACGTGCTGGTCATGTTCGCGGCCGTCGGCATGATGGTTTTCGCCGGCGCACGTGAGCTCATGGTCATCTTCATAGCGCTCGAGCTGATGTCGGTGCCCGTGTACGTGCTGACCGGCGCGAACCGGCGGGATGTGCGCTCTGCGGAAGGAGCCCTCAAGTACTTCCTGCTGGGCGCGTTCTCCAGCGCGATCTTCCTGTTTGGCATCGCCTTGACCTATGGCGGCACCGGCACCACGAACCTGGCCGAGATCGCGCGGGTCATCGGCGTGGATGGCGTCGGGGCGAATGCCATGCTCCTGGCCGGTGTCGCATTCCTTGCCGTCGGCTTCGGCTTCAAAGTCGCGGCGGTCCCGTTCCACATGTGGACGCCCGACGCGTACGACGGGGCGCCCGCCCCTATGACGGGATTCATGGCGGCCGCCGTCAAAGCCGCCGCGTTCCTCGCTTTCACGCGGGTCTTCCTGACGGCGTTCCCCGGCCTGTACGACGCGTGGGACGCGATCGCGATCTGGCTCGCGGTCATGACAATGGTCGGCGCCAACCTCGTCGCCCTCGTCGAAGGCAGCGTGAAACGGATGCTCGCGTACTCGAGCATTGCGCACGCCGGCTACCTGCTGGTGGCCCTCGCTGCCGCGAGCACACTCGGGTCGGCGGCGATGCTCTTCTATCTGCTCGTCTACACATTCATGACGATGGGCTCGTTCGGGATCGTCATGGTCGTGGCGGGTGCGGGCGAGCGTCGCGTTGACCTGGACGCGTACCAGGGGCTCGGCTGGCAGCGGCCGGCGCTGGCCGTGGCCATGACCGTGTTCCTGCTGTCGCTGGCCGGGTTCCCATTTACGGGCGGGTTCATCGGCAAGGTCTTCATCCTCCGCGCCGCGGTCGAGCAGGGCCTGCTGCTGCTCGCGATCGTGCTCGTCCTGGCATCGCTGGTGTCGTACTTTTATTACCTGCGCGTCGTGTGGTACATGTGGTTCCGCGATGCCGAGGAGGGAGCGGCCGCCGTCGCCAGCGTGCCGGCCGGATTGCGCGTGGCACTCATCGTGGCCGTCATCGGCGTGCTGATCACGGGGATCTTCCCCGGTCAGGTGCTGGAAATCGCCGAGCGCAGCGCCGCGACGCTCGCCGACTCGTCGGGCGTCATGTTCGGTCTGGCGCGCTGAATCGCGTTCCCCGAAAGGCTCGAGCGATATGCCCGTCAATCCTCACATCTTTCGCGAGTACGACGTGCGCGGCATCGTGGCGCGCGACCTGTCAGGCGAGGTCCCGCTCGTGCTGGGCCGCGCGTTTGGGTCGGCCCTGCGCGCGCGCACGAATACCGAGCACACGCTGCGCGTCGCCGTCGGCCGCGACAACCGGCCCAGCTCGAACGGCCTCGCGGCCGACGTGATCCGTGGATTACGCGCGGCCGGGATCAATGTCGTGGACGTAGGCACCGTGCCGACGCCAGTCCTCTACTACGCCGCGGCGCGACTGGAGACGGATGGCGCCATTCAGATCACGGGCTCGCACAATCCGCCAGAATACAACGGCTTCAAGATGACGGCCGGCGGCCGATCCCTGTGGGGGCCGGCCATCCAGGATTTGCGCCGTCGCATCGAGACGGGAGATTACACGTCCGGGTCGGGCCAGCTCTCGCATCACGACATCCTGCCGACCTACATCGAAGATGTCGGCGGCCGCTTTCGCCTCGAGCGGCCGGTGCGTGTGGCCGTGGATTGCGGCAACGGGACCGGCAGCCTCGTCGCCGAGGCCCTGTTGCGGCGAGCAGGCGCGGACGTGATCCCACTCTACTGTGAATCGGATGGCACGTTCCCGAATCACCATCCGGATCCGACCGTCGATGAGAATCTCGAAGACCTGATCGCGACGGTGCGCGCAGACGGGGCCGACCTCGGCGTCGCATTCGATGGCGATGCCGACCGGCTCGGCGCGGTCGACGAGAACGGCCGCATCGTGCGCGGTGATCTGCTCCTCCTCCTGTTCGGACTGGATGTGCTCGAACGCAAAGGGCCGCCCCAGCGCCTCATCTTCGATGTGAAGTGCTCGCGCGCGGTGCCTGAGGTCTTCGCCGCACGCGGCGGCGAGCCCATCATGTGGAAAACGGGCCACTCCTTGATCAAGGCGAAGATGAAGGAGACAGGCGCCTTGATCGCCGGCGAGCTGTCTGGCCACATCTGCTTCGGCGAGGACTACTACGGATTCGACGACGCGCTCTATGGCGCGTGCGCATTGCTCGGCATCGTCGCACGGTCGCCGGTCCCGTTGTCTCGCGCCGTCGATGCTTTCCCAGCCTATGTGTCCACGCCGGAGATCCGCATTGACGTGGAAGAAGAAGAGACGAAATTCTCGATAGTGGAAGAGGCGGTTGAAGCCTTTGGCCGCACGCATGACGTGATCAACGTGGATGGCGCGCGCATCGCCTTCGATGGCGGTTGGGGCCTGATGCGCGCCTCGAACACGCAGCCGGTAATCGTGCTGCGCTTCGAGGCCGATACGGCGGCGCGCCTCGCGGAGATCCGGGATACGGTGGAAACGTGGTTGCGAAAGCGGGGGGTCGGCGCAGGTTCGTAATGCGGCGGCCGGCGAGGGCGCTGATCATCAGCGGGGCGTTGCTGCTCCTGCTGCTGATCGTGGGCCGCGCCGGCGCGGCCTTCTATACCGAGGTCCTCTGGTTCGGTGAGCTGGGCCAGACCGACGTGTTGTGGGCGCGCCTGCGCACGCTCATTTCCGCGCGACTCGTGACCACCGCCATCGGCGCCATCGTCGTGTGGGTCAACCTCTGGCGCGTCGCTCGACACCTCGGACCCGTGCACCTGCGCCGACGCTACGGCAATCTCGAAATCGCGGAACAGGTCCCCCGGCGTTACGTCACGCTCGGCATCATCGGCGCAGCCGTGTTCGCCGGCTGGTGGCTTTCCGAGTTGCTCTTTCCCGCAGCGTCCGCGTCTGACCTGCGCGCCTGGCGGAACGCCGTGCCCTGGGGTGTCACCGATCCGGTCTTCGAGCGCGATGTCGGCTTCTACATCTTCGCGCTTCCCATCTACATCCGCGCCCTGGACTTTCTGCTCCTGGTCTCGCTCTGGAGCCTGCTGCTCACGACCGTCGGATACGTGCTCGTCGGCGCCGTCCGCCTGCGGGACAATCGCCTCGAAATCGACGAGACGCCGCGGCTCCACTTCGCCGCTCTCGGCGCCGGCATCGTGATCCTGTTGGGTGCACGCTTCTGGCTTGGCCGCTACGGCGTGCTGCTCCAGGGCACGGGGTTCGCCGGCGCCGTCGGGTACACGGACCTGCATGCGCGCTTGCCGGCGCAGCGCGTGCTGGCGGCGCTCTCCATCGGCGTGGCGCTCTCGATCCTGTACGGAGCGTGGCGGCGCTTGTGGTGGCCGCCGCTGGCCGCGGTCGGCTTGCTCGCTGCCGCGAGCGTGGCTCTCGGCTACGCCTATCCGTCCATCGTCCAACAGCTGCAGGTCGAACCGAACCAGCTCGCGCGTGAGTCGCCGTACATCCGCTGGAACCTCGAGTTCACGCGCCGGGGATACGATCTGGAGAACGTACAGTATCGTACGTTCCGCTACACCGCGGGTCCGCCCCCGGTGCGCGACCGGCTCGATGCCGCATTGGAAGGCGTGCCGCTGTGGGACGTCGAGCTGCTGCGGACGCAGGTCACGCAGACGCAGGCGCTGCGCAGTTACTACCATTTCCCGTCCGTCCGACTGGATCGCTACGGCCCGCCGGGACGCGAGGAGCCCGTGGCCATCGCCGTGCGCGAGTTCACGCGCGAGGGGCTGCCCATGGCATCACGCACATGGCGCACGCTTCACCTCAATGCCACACAGGTGCGCGGCGTCGGCGCGATCGTCACGCCCGTCACTCGCAAGACGGCGGGCGGCGATCCGATTTTGTGGCTTAGCGAAATCGAGCCGGTCCAGCTCAGCCCTGCGGCGCCGCGCTCCCTCGACCTCGTACAGCCCAGTGTCTTCTTCGGACAGTCGACGGCGGATTACATCATCGTTGGATCCGATGCCCAGGAGACGAATGCACTGCTCGAGTTCGAGGCCGGTATCCCGCTCACGTCGTTCCTGCGGACGTTCGCGTTCGCGTGGCGATTCGGCGACCGGAACCTGCTGTTCTCGGGCGAGTTGAACGACCAGAGCCGGCTGCTCTTCCGCCGCCTCATCACCGAGCGGCTGACCGCGCTCGCGCCGTTCCTGCTCTGGGATCGGGACCCCCTACCTGTCATCGTCAACGGGCGCATTGTCTGGCTGGTGGACGGCTACTCCGCGTCCGCCATGTTCCCGCTGTCGCGAGCGGATCGGCTCGGCGACGCCGGACCGATTCGGTACGTTCGCAACAGTGTGAAGGCGACCGTCGACGCCGTGACCGGTGAGGTCGCCCTGTTTGCCTTGCTCGAGGACGAGCCTCTTCTCGCCGCGTATCGCGGCGCGTTCCCCGGACTGATTCGTCCGCTCGCCGACCTGCCTGCGCCGCTGCGCGCGCACCTGCGTTTCCCCGGGACGTTCGCGCGACTGCAGGGGCAGATCCTTCAGGATTACCACGTCCGCGAGCCGGCCATGTTCTTTTCGGGCGAGGATGCGTGGGAAGTTCCGGCCGAAGGCGGCGGTCCCGGCTCGCCGACGGGGCTTCGGCCCGTCGAGCTCGTGGCGCCGGTTCCGGGCAGCGCCACCTCCGAATTCTGGCTGTCGATGCCGTTCCTCGCCCGCGAACGCCAGAACATGACGGCCGTGCTCTTCGTCAAACACGGCGCCAACGGTTACGGCGAAAGCGTGATCATCGAATTCTCGCGCGAGGACCGCGTGCCCGGGCCGACCCAGGTGCGCGCCCTCGTCGAACAGGATCCTACGATCTCGCGCGAGCTGTCGCTCTGGCGAACGGGCGGGAGTACCGTAGATCTCGGTCGCATCCGCGTCCTGCCGCTCGACAGCTCGGTTCTCTACATCCAGCCGTTGTTCCTGTCCGCGTCACAGGGATCGATCCCGCAGCTCTGGCGTGTGCTCGTCTCGGACGGGACGTCGGTCTTCATGGCCGAGACGCTGGCCGCCGCGATCGATGCCCTTACGGGCGGTGCGCCGCGGCCTCGCCGCGACCCCGTGGAGATCCCGACGACGGCGGATCCGGGTGGCTGGGCCAATGAAGCACTCCAGTTGCTGCAGGATGCGGAACGCAGGCTCCGCGACGGCGATTTCGCCGGCTTCGGCGAGGCCCTCGACCGACTGCGTGCCGTGCTGCGCCGCGCCACGTCCGGCCAGCCGCCGACATGATCGGTTCGGCTTGCCGCCGTTCTGGCAGGGGCGTAGGTTGACCCCCCGCGCGAGGCGTGGGACGGACCCGCCGACCATCGTCGTTGCCGTGGGTGGCAACGCGCTCCAGGCCCCTGGCGAGCGCGGCGATATCCAACAGCAGTTCGCGCACACCCGGGAGAGCCTCGGCGCCGTCGTTGCGC
>JBFJPA010000217.1:0-7635 GCA_041617355.1 Longimicrobiales bacterium | reverse complement strand
GTGCGGACGCTGCCAGAGGACCGGCTGCGCGGCCTGCTCGCGGATTCGCGTGAAGTGCCCTAGCGAATCCTCCCGCCGCCAATCAGTCGATCCTCGCGGAACAGAGCGCCAGACTGTCCCGGCGTGACTGCCCGCTGCGCATGCAGCAGCCGCAAGCTCAAGCGCTGACCGTCGTAGGTGGCCACCTGCGCCTCGACATCCGGCGCGCGATGGCGGATCTGCACGCGTAGGACTTCCCCCGGGTGCGGCGGAGTAGCCAGCCAGTTCAGGTCGCCGAGGGTCACCTCGGATCGCTGCAGCGCCTCGCGACCACCCACGACGATCTGGTTTTCCGTGGGAATGACGCCGAGCACGTAGAGCGGCGTGCCGCGGCCACCGCCGAGTCCTTTCCGCTGACCGACGGTGTAACGGGCGTAGCCCGCGTGACGGCCGATCACGTTGCCCGCCGCGTCGACCATGTCGCCGTCCCGCAGGGCCGCGTGGTCGGACCCGAGACGACGCTCGAGCAGCTCGGTATAGTCACCCGAGGGGACGAAGCAGATCTCCTGCGATTCTGGCTTTTCGGCCGTCACGAGGCCGAGCGCACGCGCGCGCTCACGCACCTCCCGCTTGGTCAGGTGACCCACCGGAAACCGGAGCAGTGGCACGACCTCGGACGGAATGCCCCACAAGAAGTACGCCTGGTCCTTCGCGCGATCCACGCCGCGTAGCACCTGCACACCGGTTTCGTCGACGCGCGAGCGGGCGAAGTGGCCGGTCGCGATCAGATCGATGCCCAGACGCCGGGCCCGCTCCAGCAAGTGCGGGATCTTCGTGTTCGAGTTGCAGCGTACGCACGGGTTCGGGGTGCGGCCGGCCGCGTACTCCTGGACGAAATCGTCGATCACGCTTCGCGTGAACGATTCCTCCATATCGAAGACGTAGTGAGGAATGCCAAGCGTGCCGGCCACGCGACGTGCGTCCGTGATGCCGTCGAGGCCGCAGCAGGTCTTGCCCCCGCTTTCCGCGTGTGTGTAGCAGAAGGTCTTGATCGTAACGCCGACGACGTCGAAGCCCTGTTGCACGAGGAGGGCCGCGGCAACGGATGAGTCCACACCGCCGGACATGGCGACGACGATACGATGCCGTGCGACCATGTGTGCTCGCTCAGGCCGTGGCGCCGGCGCGCTGGCGCTCGGCGACCGCGGTGAAGATCTCGAGCGCACCGTCGACGTCCGCAGGCGTCGTCGCGTGGCCGAGCGAGAGACGCACCGTCGCGCTGTCTGGCCATACGCGGCCCATCGCGACGAGCACATGGCTGGGCTTGACCGTGCCGCTGTGACACGCGGATCCGCCGCTGACGGCGAGCCCCTCCAGATCCAGCCCAGCGAGGAACTCTTCCTGGTCCGTGTCCGGCAGGCTGACACTCAGGACATGCGGCAACCGCTCCGCGCCCTCGCCGTTCACCCGAAGCTCGGGAATTCGCTTTCGAAGCGTGGTCTCGAGCCGATCCCGCAGCAGGCGGAGTCGCTGCGCCTCGGCTGACGCTTCCGCCGCGGCGAGCTCGACGGCGAGGGCGAAGCCGACCGCCGCCGCCACGTTCTCCGTGCCGGGCCGTAGATCGCGTTCCTGACCGCCGCCATGCAGGAGCGGGCGGAGAGGGATGCCGTCGCGAACATACAGAATCCCGACTCCCTGCTGCGCACCGATCTTGTGTCCGCTCAAGGAAAGCAGGTCGCACGCGATCTCGTCCACACGAACGCGGAGCTTGCCGAACGCCTGCACGGCATCGGTATGGAAGACGCTACCCGCATCACGGCAGCGCGCCGCGATCTCAGCGATGGGCTGAACCGTTCCGGTCTCGTTGTTGCCCCACATCACGCTGACAACGCAGGGCGAGGTGCGGAGCGCCTCGTCCAGGGCGCCGAGGTCCACACGGCCGTCCGCATCGACGCCGAGGAAGATGACGTCGGCACCGTCCTCCGCCGCTTCGGCCGCGGCACCGATGACCGCCTTGTGTTCGATGGCTGAGCAGACAATGCTGCCACCGCTGCTCCGACATACGCTCTTCCAACGGCCGAGCACTGCGAGGTTGTCTGCTTCTGTGCCGCCGGCGGTGAAGAAGATTTCGCGGCGCTGCGCGCCAAGCGCCGCGGCCACGCGTTCACGCGCCTGTTCCAGCGCGTTTCTCGCCTGCCTGCCCCAACGGTGGTGACTGGACGGGTTGCCGAACCGTTCGGCGAGAAACGGCGCCATGGCGTCCCGGACTTCCGGGCGCACGGGCGTCGTCGCAGCATGATCGAGATAGATGACGGACACGACTCCTCCGGAAACGCGCCGCGGGGGACGGTCGTCGCCCCCCGCTGCCCTCACGACGCCGCGGGCCTTTCTTCCACGGCCATGACCGACCTGATAAATTAGAACGTATGCCCCGTTCAGCACCACCGCTTCCGCCGGATGCTCCTGCGACCTTTCGAAGCACCGTGCACGGCACCGTGTTCGGCGAGCGGGCCGTGCACCTCGACACGGTCCAGGAGGGCGACGAGTTGCTCCTCCTGCCCGGCCCGCCGCTCGAGCCCGAGCCCGGGGTCTGGGTTCACCTGAAGAGTGGGGACCTGCTCGGTCACCTGCCTCCCGAGATCGAGCGCTGGCTCTCTCCCTGGATGCTACGCGGCGGCCGCGTGCGGGCCCGTGCCATTCGTGTGAGCGGGCGCGATGTGCCCAGCTGGCGCCGGCTCGTCATCGAAGTGACCTGCTCGACCTAGAAACTGGAGATCGGCAGGCTCACCAGGTCATCCCAACGGAACGTCTCCCGCATCCAGAACGGCTCGCCGTAGGGCCGCCGGATGAGGGATCCATAGTGCGCCGCGTGCGCCAGCACCTGCTCCCGAAGATCCCGCGTCCCGCCGCCGAACAACTCTCCGATCGAGGTGCGTCCCTCGACCTGCGAACGAAACGAAAACAGGGCCTCCAGCTTGCGCTCGATGACCGGCGTGATGTCGACGACGAAGCTCGGGCGCCCGGCGTCTTCACGGTAGGCCTGGGCGTACACGACGGCCGTGGGCCGGTGCGGCTCGCCGCCGCCGGGGAAGTTGCGCAGGCCGGCAAGAAAGCAGGCGTCGAAGCCGAGCGCGCTGGCGACGCGATGATCGGGATGCCTGCCCTCGGGCCAATGCAGGACGACCGTTCGCGGGCGCAGCTCCCGGATCTTCTCGGCAACGACCACACGCGCGGCTGGCGTGTTCTCGAGGGCGGAATCGGGCAGGCCAGCATTGCGGCGTGCCGTCAGGCCGAGGCTGCGTGCGGCGGCTTCCGCCTCACGGCCGCGCACCGTCGGGTCACCGTAGCTTCCGGCTTCGCCGCCCGTGAGGTCGAGCACACCGACGCGCTGCCCGTTCGCCGCAGCAAGGGCGAGCGTGCCGCCACACAGCAGCTCTGCGTCATCGGGGTGCGCCATGATGGCGAGCAGATCGACCATGTCACTCGTAGCGGAGCGCTTCCACGGGATCCATGCGCGCCGCGCGCCAAGCCGGCCACATGCCGAACAGAATGCCGGCGACGGCGGCCATCAACAGCGCCGCGACAATCGCGGAGAAGGGCACCGATGCCGGGATCGGCGTGGTGCGGGCGACCAGAAGCGCTGCGCCTCCGCCCAGGACCAGCCCGATCAACCCGCCGACGACGGTGACCGTCATCGCCTCGATCAAGAATTGGTAGAGGATCTCGCGGCGCGTCGCACCGAGCGCCTTGCGGATGCCGATTTCGCGCGTCCGCTCCGTCACGGCGATCATCATGATCGCGATCACGCCGACGCCACCGACCATGAGCGCGACGGAGGAGAGCGCGAGCATGACGATGAAGAACACGCCCGTGAACCGGTTGAACGTCTCGACCATCTGCTCCTGCCGCATGACGGCGAAGTTGTTGTCATCTCCGGGTCGGAGCCCCCGCATCGTGCGCATGGTCGTGATCACTTGATCGATGGCCTGCGCCTGAGTCGCGTTCGGCGAGGTGACGACAAAGACGCCGAGGTTACCGGTCCAGGCGTTCAGATGTTTGATCGCCGCCGTGTACGGCATGATCGCGATGTTCTTCTGCAACGACGCGAAGATGTTCTCCGACAGCTCGAAGACCCCGATGACCTCGAAGGGCGAACCGTTGATCCGCAGCGTGCGGCCGAGGGGGTCCAGCGAGCCGAAGAGCGAAGTCGCGAGGTCCTTGGAGAGCAGCACGACCGGGCTGGAGGCGCGCACGTCCGCCGGCAGCATGTCGTGTCCGGCGAGAATGCCCCCGCGCGTGTACTCGGTCCAGCCGGCATCGCGGGCGGCGATGGACACGCTGGGCAGCCGCTGCCGACCGTACGTGAACTCACCGTTGAGGTCGATGCCGACGATGGTCGTCTTCACCGCGGGCAGCCGCGCGATCGCCCGCGCTTCGCGCACCTGGATCTCTGGGTTGGAGCCCCAGGGCGGCCCATGGCTCGTGATGCGGACCTCGTTGAAGTCGAACCGTCCGACGAAGAAGTTCTGCGGTCCGGCCGCCTCCATCTCGCTGAGGATACTGGTGCGCACGCCCTGGATCATCGCACTCATGGCCATGACCGTGGCGACGCCGACGACGATGCCGAGGATGGTCAGCCAGGAGCGGAACTTATTCGCGCGCAATTGTTCGAGGGCGAGGACCGTGCCTTCCCGAACCGCAGAGAGCCGCATGATCACTCCGCTCGCAGTGCGACCACAGGATCGAGGCGTGCGGCCCGAGCCGCCGGGTACAACCCGGCCAGGATGCCGACGCCGACGCCCATGATGACGGACGTGATCATCCAGACCGGCGCGATGGCGGCGGGCAGCGGCGAAATGGCGCGCACGACGTAGGCGAGTGCGACGCCGATGCCGATGCCGACGGTGGCGCCCAGCCCGGAGAGAGTGGCCGACTCGACGAGAACCTGCAGGTGAATGTCGCTCCGCCTCGCGCCGAGCGCTTTGCGGATGCCGATCTCGCGGGTTCGCTCGACGACGCTGACGAGCATGATGTTCATGATCACGATGCCGCCGACGACGAGTGCGATGGCGACGAGGCCGGGGAACGCGATCAACAGAATGCGGCTGATGGTGCGCCAGAAGCTGAGCGAGCCTTCGGCCGTCTCGATGACGAAGTCGTTGGACTGGGTCGGCCGGAGCCGGTGGCGAACCCGCATGGTCGCCTCGATGTCGAGGCGCGCCGTCTCCATGTCGCTCTCGTCGTCGACCCGCACGGCGATCTCGTCGACGACCTGGTGCGGATTGACGAAGCGCGCCATTGCCCCGGTCGACGGCGCGACCGCGAAGTTGTCGAGGGACATGCCGAACAGGGAGCCCTGCTTCTCCATTACGCCGATGACGCGGAACGGAATTCGGTTGATCTTCACGGTTCGGCCGATGGGGTCGAGCGTGCCGAAGAGGCGGTCGGCGGCCTCGAAACCGAGGACCACGACAGGCACGCCGGCGCGGTCCTCCGGCGCCGTAAACGCGCGGCCGCGCTCGACCTCGTAGTTGCGAATGCGGAAGATCTCCGAGGACGCGGCGACGAGTCGCACGTTCTCGATCTCGATGCCGCGGTCGGAGACGAGGGTCCCACCGGAACCGCTGGTCACGGCAACCAGACCAGGGACGGAGAGCGCGGCGCGGATGGCGACAGCGTCCTCCAGCTTGAGTCGCGGCCGGCGGCGGTACTCGCGCCGCGTGTCCGGATTGGAGTTGATGTCGAATTCGGGCGTGCGTCGCAGCGTCAAGGTGTTGATGCCGAACACGGCGGTCGCGAAGTCGTCCTCGATGTACCGGTTCATGCCCTCGACGACACTGACGACGGTGATGAGGAACATGACACCGATGATGACACCGACCACGGCGAAGAAGCTCTTCAGCTTCTGCGCGCGGATCTGGTGCAGCGCGAGGATGATGCCTTCGCGCGTCTTCATACGCGTACGGCCGTGGGCTGGCGGCGCACGTCCGTCTCGACCATGCCGTCGCGCAGGGTGACGGTGCGCCGCGCGTGTGCCGCGATGTCGCGCTCGTGCGTGACAATCAGGATCGTCTGCCCCTGATCGTGCAGGTGCTCGAAGAGCTGCATGATCTCTTCGCTGGTCTGGCTGTCCAGGTTGCCGGTCGGTTCATCGGCGAGGAGCAGGGAGGGCTCGTTGATGAGTGCGCGCGCCACGGCCACGCGCTGACGCTGGCCACCTGACAATTCGGTCGGCCGGTGGTCCATGCGATCGCCGAGGCCGACTGCCTTCAGCATCTCGGCCGCACGCTCGCGCCGCTCCTTCGCGTTGACCCCCGCGTAGATGAGCGGAAGCTCGACGTTATGGTGTGCCGTCGCGCGGGGCAGGAGGTTGAAGGTCTGGAAAACGAAGCCGATCTCCTGGTTGCGGATGCGGGCGAGCTGGTCATCGTCCATCTTTGCCGTGGCCTGGCCGTTCAACCAGTACTCGCCGGCCGTGGGTGTATCGAGACAACCGATCAGGTTCATGAACGTAGACTTGCCCGAACCCGATGGGCCCATGATGGCGACGTACTCGTTTCGGCCGATGTCGAGGTCGACATCACGCAGCGCGTGCACGGTCTCGGCGCCGAGGACGTAGTCCTTGGTGAGCCCGACCGTGCGAATGATCGGAGTGTCCACGTCAGTTCCTCGCCGTTGGCGGCGTGGCGACGCCGCGCCGCTCTTCGGGCACCATCAGCTTGACCTTCTGGCCGTTCTCGAGCGAGCGGATCGCCTCGAACGGGCCGGCCACGATGCTGTCGCCGGTGCTCAGGCCGCTGAGCACCTCGAAATGTTCGCGGCCGGTGATGCCGACCTGGACGGCCTGGAAGGTGGCGACGCCGTTACGAATGACGAACACGCCCTCGATGTCGGTGGACCGTCCGCCGGCAGCGGCGGCCGCGGCCGCGCGCGCGACAGGATCCTCCTGCGGCACTTCCTGCACGTCGGATTCCTCGCGGACGGTCAGCGCGATGATGGGAATCGACAGCGCCGCGACCCGAGTGTCCGTCACGATGTCGGCGGTTGCGGACAGGTCGGAGCGCAGGCCCGCGGGCGGGTCCTCGATCGCAATGACGATTTCGAAGTCGATGGCCTGACCCTGCCCGCCCGCCGTCTGGCTGTCAGGCGGACGCACGGAACTGTGCGAGATCTCGGTCACTCGGCCCCAGAACGTCTGCTTCGGAAAGGCGTCGAACTGGAGGGCGGCGCTGTCGCCGAGCGTGAGACCGGGAACATCCGTCTCGTCGACCCGCACGACCGCCTCCATGATGGAGAGGTCGGCAACGGTCAGCAGCAGGCTGCCCGGGTTGTTCATGGTGCCGACAATGGCCGTCTCGCCCTCGTCCACGTTGAGCCGCGTGATGATGCCATCCATGGGCGCGCGAATCACCGTTTTCGAGAGACGGTCCTGCGCCTCTTCGTGGGCGGCCCGCGCCTGTGCGACACCATACGTCGCCGCTTCGAGAAGCTCCTTCTGAATGTCCACCTGAGTGGCGGCTTCCTCGAGGGACTGCCGGCTGACGAGCTGCGAGTCGGCTGCGGCGAGTTGTTGCAGACGCGTCAGCGCCCGCTGCGCTTGCAACAGGTTGGCGCGTGCCTGCGCTTCGCGCGCGCGCGCCTCGCTGACGGCCGCCC
>JBFJPA010000216.1:0-7670 GCA_041617355.1 Longimicrobiales bacterium | reverse complement strand
GGCGATGCTCTTGCCCATCGACCAGCTGATCTGCGGCGTGTACGGGCCCCAGCCCGGTGCATACCGCTCGGCGATGATGCGGCCGCCGTGCACGACCACAATGCCCCGCGTGTTCTGCGGCCGCTCGAGGCTGGCGTCGTCGAACGCCCAGTCGAGGATGGCGGAGAGCGCGATCGAATCCGCCGCCGGCAGCCGTGCGTGCGCGCCACCCTCGCCCGTGGGCCAGTCGCGCGCGTCGTCGCGTAACGCTTCGTTCACCACGTCGCGCGGCGCGAAGAACACGTCGGACGCGCCGGCCGGGAGGATCGCACAGCCCTGGTCTCCGGAATATCGGGCGCTGCGACTGCCGACCGCCGGATGCGAGACGGTCGCTACGCGAGCTGCGGCATCCACGGTAAAGCGGAAGTCATCTTCCCAACGGAACGCCGGGAAGCGGGCGATGTCTTCGGCAACGACGGCATCCGGCGTGCGTGAATAGTCCCTGCCGACGACCCACAATCCCGCGCAGAGGTGATGTGCGTTGAGGCCGAGCGCATACCAGACGGCGAGGCTGTCGGCCGGCGTCGACCGCGGAGCGACAGGCGGCTGGGCCGCGAGATCACCGACGCTCTGGACCGTCGTCGACAACGAAAGGAGCAGGGCGGACAGCAATCGCATGAGGCGCTCCGGTTGCGGGCGCGGGGGTGCCGACAAAGGTCGGCGTCGGACCGCCCCGCGCGCAACGGTGCAGCCGGCGGTCCGCAGCGAGGTTCGCGTCAGTCGTGCCGAAGCGCGTCGGCCGGACGGATGGACAGGGCGCGGTGGAGCGGTCCGGCCAGAGCGAGCAGCACCGCCGATCCCAGGAGCGCGATGACCAGGCCGAGTGAGGCGGTGCCGCTCCGCTCGATCTGCCAGGGGAAGATGTCGGAGAGCCGGAGCAGCAAGAGGCCGAGGACGCCCCCGAGGGCCGCGCCAGCCGCGAGCTGGAGCGTCGTCTCGCGCAGCACCGAGCGGACCACACGGGTCCGGCTGGCTCCGAGCGCCTGGCGGATCCCGATCTCGCGGGTTCGGCGACTCACGGCGCAGGCCGTCAACGCGTGCAGACTCGCCCCGGACAGCAGCAACGCGATGCCACCGAGCGCGAGAAGGCCGGCGCCAAGCGCACGGAAGAGCGAGACCGGCCGACGCATGTGCTCATCCAGCGGCGTCGTCCATTGAACCTCGATGTCGGGATCCACCTTCCGCACGATCTCGATGAGGGAGGGCACCCAGTCGACCGGCGCGCCCGCGCCGCGGATGGCGACCCGCAGAATGTTCGTATCGCCGAGCGGGCGGTACACACCGTCCGCTCGGGCAGGGTCGCCCGGACTCAGTCCCAGACCGGGCACGACGCCGACAATCTCGAGCCACGGGGTCGTGTCCAGTGCGTCAGCGTCGGCTGGCACGAGCTTGATTCGACGGCCCAGCGGATTCCGGCCGCCGAGGTGGCGGGCGACGAACGGTTCATTGACGATGACGACGTTGCTTTCCGCCGTATATTCGGCGCGTGTGAAATCGCGGCCGGCGAGAACGCGCGCGTCCAGCGTCTCGAAGTAGCCGGCGCCGATCTCCGCGAGCTCCGTCCTGCGTGGCGACGCATCGGCCATGCCTTCGACGACGACGCGCGTTGTTTCCGATTCGTCGCCGGGAAAACGCGAGCCGGCCACTGCCAGACGCGCGCCGGGCAGCGTCAGGGCGGACCGCAGGATCGCCTCACGGTGGGCCGTGGCACGGGCGAGGAAATCCGTGCGAATGCGGGCGCGCTGATCGGAGGTCAGCGTCGACTGCGGGTCGCGCAACGCGTCTGGCCAGCCGAAATACAGCTGTGCGACCAGGGTCTCCGCCGCGGGGAAGTCTCGTTCGCCGAAGCCGAAGGAGAAGAGCGTGCGGCCGAGCACCGCGGCGGCCGACAGGAATCCGACGCAGACGGCCAGCTCGACAACGACCAGCGCGCGCGTCAGCCGCCCGAATCGGACCTGCGATGCGCCGCGTGCGCCATCCTTGAGCGCGTCGTGCACGGGACCGCGCGTGGCGCGCAACGCCGGAGCCAGGCCCGCGACGAGCGTCGTCAGCGTCGCCAGTCCGACGACGAACGCGAACGCCCGTGCGTCGAGCGAGAAGTCGGCGTAAAAGGGGACGTCAGCGACACGACGCTCGAACGTGCCGACGCCCCAGCGCGCGAGGGCCACGCCGACGCCGGCCGCGATCGCGACGACGAGCGCGACCTCGAGGACGAGCTGGCCGATGACACGGCGCCGGCTCGCGCCGAGCGCGACGCGAACGGCAAGCTCGCCCGTGCGCGCCGCGTTCTTCGCGACAACGAGTGTCGCCACATTCGTCGCCATCACGATGAGCAGCAGGATGAGCGCGAGCAGCGGCCCACCCAGCGCGACCAGCTGCGCATCGGCCGTCGCCGGCCGATTGAGGTGAACGACCGTGTATTCCACCGCGTCGTCCGCATTGCCTACACGCGTGGGATCCGTGCGCGCCATCGTGGCGAGTTCCGTCCGCGCTGCCTCCAGGCTCACGCCCTCCCGCAGTCGGCCCACCAGCTCAAGCGGCTCGAACGTGTCGCGCGCATCGAACGGCATCCACAGCTCGTTGCCCCACGGCATCCCGAAGTCCTCGGGCATGACGCCGATCACCGTTCGACGTTCACCCGCGATTTCGAGTGTCTCCCCGAGGATCTCCGGATCGGCGCCGAGCTCCGCACTCCACAGGAAGTACGGCAACACCACGACGGGCGTCGCTCCGGGCTGCGCGTCCACTTCGTCCGGCAGCCGGCCGAGCAGTGGCTGCCGGCGCGCCAGCCGCAAGACCTCAGGCGTGACGAATCGAGCCAGGACAGGACGCCCCTCGCCGTCACCCCGGCCGACCACGACGCGGCGCGAATGATACGCGCCCAGCTGCTCGAAGCTCGTGAGAAGGTCTCGCCGCCGCAGGTACTCGGCCGGATCGACACTGAGCGGATAACGACGTGTCGCATTGTAGTCACCGACCAGCACGACGCGCTCGCCTTCGGGAAACGGCAATGGCGAGAAGAAGGCTCCCCGAATGACGACGAAGACCCCCGCCGTCACGCCGATCCCCAGCGCGAGCGAGATGACCGACAGCCCGCTCAGCCACGGCGTGCGGCGGACCGCGCGTCCCGCGAGCCGCAGATCGAGCGACGTGATCGCTGCCCCGCCACGCAGGTCACGAACACGCTCGGGCACGAATCGAACCGCGAACACGACCGCCTCCAGCACGATCCACAGCCAGGCGCGGACTCGACTCCGTGTGCGCCGCTCGCCATACGCCTCGGCAAGCTCGCAAACGATGTCGTCCCGCCAGTCGGACGGAAGGGCGACCCGCAACAGCGCGCGCGCAATACGAGGCAACGTCGCCATCACGCTTCCTCCAGCACGTCTTCGAGTCCCGTCCACATCCGCTGCAGCGAGCGGCGGGAGTCACGGATCAGGGCCAGCCCCGCAGGCTTGACCGTCACGAAGCGACGGGGCTTACCATGCGGCGCAGCGGCCGCCGATTCGCGGCGCGTCGAAATGAGGCCGTTCTGCTCGAGCCGTCGTAACGTCACGTAGACCGAAGCGCGGGCGGCCGGCCGGCCCGCCGTGCGTTCGATCTCCTCGGCAATGGACAGACCGTATGCGTCGCGCCCGAGCCGCAGCGCGGCGAGCAAGACGAGGACTTCGAATTCGCCGAGGGTGTCTTTGGGCATGGCGGGCCGGCCCTTCATGATAACATTGTCACCATCGTGCTAAGGTAACACTGTCATCATGAGCGGCCGGCGTCAAGGGCTGGCAACCGGACCGCACGACAACGTACGGTCGTGAAACGCGGCAGCGGGGCCGGGCGTAGGCGAAAGCGATCCGCACGAGCTCAAGAACACGAGGCGAGACCGGAGGGGCCGGCACATGCAATGGTTGCGCGTAATGACGAACGTCTTTTCGACCGTCCTCATCGCGGCATGGTTTCCCGTGCAGCTGAGCGCACAGGAGATGGTGATCGCGGTGACGGGCGTCAACGTGGTCGATGGGCTGGCGGGGAGCGTGCAATCCAATCAGCTGGTGGTGATCGAGGGAGACCGGATCCGCACGGTCGAGGCGAGTGGTGCGATCCCGGCCGGAGCACGGGTCATCGATGGCAGAGGCAAGTACGTGATGCCGGGGCTCTGGGACATGCACGCGCATCTACGAGCGCCCGAGGCCCCGAAGCTGATGCCGCTGTTCATTGCACACGGCGTGACGGGAGTGCGCGACATGAGCTCGGACTGCGACGGGGCGGGGCCGGTCTGCGCTCCGGAGATGCGGGCGTGGCAGGCGCAGATCGAGGCGGGCGAGCTGCTCGGGCCGCGGCTGCTGGCGTTGAGCAGCTTCGCGGTGAATCCGCCGTGGGATTTCGAGGTCACGGAGGACCGCGCGCGTGCGCTGGTGCGACGCCTAGCGGCGCGAGGCGTGGACTTCGTCAAGATCTATTATCGATTGTCGCCGGCAGCGTTTCGCTGGATTCTCGACGAGGCGCGGCAGGCGAATCTGGCTGTCGGCGGGCACATCCCGCTGCGGGTCACGGTGGAGGACGCGTCGAACGCCGGCCTGCGCAGTCTGGAGCATGCGCGCGACTTCTTGTTCGACTGCTTTCCGGGCGCCGCCGCGTTCCGGGCGGAAGCGCGATCGCAGAACCCGCCCGTCGACGTGATGCGCTCGATGGTGGACGATCACGACGCGACGTCGTGCGACGCGATCTTCCGTACGTTCGTCCGGAACGACACGTGGTACGTGCCGACGCACGTGACGCGGCGCATGGATGCATTTGCCGATGACTCCGCATTCCGGAACGATCCGCGGCGGAAACACATCCCGGCCGCGTTGTGGCGGGCGTGGCAGGCGGATGCGGACCGCATGGTCGCGCTGGATCCGACGCCGGAGGGGCGGCGCGTGATGCGCGGGTTCTACACACGCGGCCTGGAGATCACCGGACGGGCTCACGCGGCCGGCGTGCCGATCGTCTTGGGCACCGACGCGGGCGATACCTACGTCTTCTTTGGCTCGAGCGTGCACGACGAGCTGGGCGAGCTCGTGAAGGCCGGCCTGACGCCTGCCCAGGCTCTGGCCGCGGCGACGGCGCGCTCGGCGGAGTTCCTCGGTCTGCAGGCCGACTACGGCGCGGTCGCGCAGGGGAAGCGTGCGGATCTGGTGATTCTGAATGCGAATCCGCTGGAGGACATTGCGAACACGCGCCGGATCGAGGCCGTGATCTTCGGCGGCCGGGTCTTCGACCGGTCTGCGCTGGACCGGATGCTACGCGAGACGGAGGATGCCGTGAACGCGATGGATCGCGGTAACTAACGGGCGATCGCTTTCTGGTCTCCGTCGTGGACCGCCTTGCGCACGGCCGGTGCGACGACAGTGCCGAGGAGCTCGATGGCACGCAGGACCTTCTCGTGTGGCATGGGTCCGACCGTGAGTTGCAGCAGGAACCGGTCGTGGCGGAAGAGCTCGTGCTGGAACAGGATCTTGTCGATGACCTGCTGCGGTGAGCCGACGAAGAGCGCACCGCGCAGAGTCGTTTCGGCGTCGAACTGTGATCGCGTGGCGGGTGGCCAGCCGCGTTCACGGCCGATGCGTGTCATGGTGGCCGCGTACGGTGGAAATGCCGTGTCGGCGGCGTCGCGCGCATCATCCGCGATGAAGCCGTGCGAGTTGATGCCGATGGGCAGGCTCGCGGGGTCGTGGCCGGCGCGGGCGGCGGCATCGCGGTAGAGCTGAACGAAGGGCAGGAATCGCTCGGGCGCGCCGCCGATGATGGCGAGGGCCATGGGCAGACCGAGTGTCGCGGCGCGTGCGACGGAGCGGGGCGTGCCGCCGACGGCGATCCAGACGGGGATCGGCTCCTGGAGCGGACGCGGAAAGACGCCGCGCCCGGCGATGGCCGGCCGGTGCCGTCCGGTCCAGCTCACGGTTTCGTGTTTGCGGACCTCGAGCAGCAGTTCGAGCTTCTCATCGAACAGCTCTTCGTAATCGGCCAGATCCTGGCCGAAGAGCGGGAACGATTCCGTGAAGGAGCCGCGGCCGGCCATGATCTCGGCGCGACCGTTCGAAATCAGGTCGAGTGTAGCGAAGTCCTGGAAGACACGCACCGGGTCGTCGGAGCTGAGCACGGACACAGCGCTGGTCAGCCGGATCCGTTTCGTGCGGGAGGCCGCGGCGGCCAGGACGACCGCGGGTGTGGAGACGGCGTAATCGGGGCGGTGGTGCTCGCCGACACCGAAGACGTCCAGGCCGACCTGGTCGGCCAGCTCGATCTCTTCGAGCAGGTGCTGAATGCGCTCCCGCGTCGCCAGCTGCCGACCGGTCGCCGCGTCGAACCGCGTTTCCGCGAACGAGTAGATTCCGATTTCCATGGAGCCAAGGTAGGCGACGCCGCCCTGCTCGCGCAGCCCCGGATTGGCGGGGTTCGACCCGGCCATTTGACCGGAGGGGTCCGGACCGTCCAGCTTGTGCCCGATCCTCCTCTCCTCGTGATCGCCGAGAACGATGCGGAAACATCGCGGCCGTGCGGCCTTCGTGCTGGTGCTCATGTCGAGCGTCGCACACGCGGACGTGGGTCCCAACCGTTACGGTCACTCGGACCGTGTCGAGCGGCACATGTTGCCCGCCGTTTCGACCGGCCCGCTCGATCCAGCGTGGAGTCCGGATGGCAGCTGGATCGCGTTCTCGATGCGCGGCGATGTCTGGAAGGTGCCCGCCGCAGGCGGAGAAGCAATCGCACTGACGGGGGCGCCGGCCTACCATTTCGAGCCCGCGTGGAGCCCCGATGGCGCGCGACTCGCGCTTTCGTTCGACACCGATGGCAACCTCGACATCGGGATTGTGAGTGCGGACGGGGGCGTTGTCGATCGCATCACGTCGGACGCGGAAGTCGACGTCCAGCCCACCTGGAGTCGCGACGGCCGCAGCCTGTACTACGTGAGCGCTCGCGACGGCCGATTCCGCATCCGGCGCAGGGATCTCGCGACCGGCGCCGACACGGCGGTCGTCGAGGGCATCCAGCCGGCCGTCTCGCCGGATGGCTCCATGCTCGCCTTCGTCGCGCGCGTGCGCGGCCGGCTCGGCACCGGCGGCCTTTGGGTCATGCGGCTGCCGGATGGCGAGCCCCACCTCGTGCACTACGAGGAGACCGAGTACCGCATGAAGCCGGCGTGGACGCCCGACGGCCGCGCATTCCTCTACGTCTCTGACGAAGCCGGCTCCAACGACGTCGTCATTCTCCCCGTCGACGGTGGCAATGCGGTCCCGCTGACGGCCGATGGGCGCGATGAATACGCGCCTTCACCCGCGCCGGATGGGACGCGCTTCGCCTTCGTCTCCAACCGCACGGGTCCGACCACACTGTTCACCGCGCCGCTGGGTGGCGGTCCGCACGCGTCGTGGAGTGCCGTCGAGATCGCGGCGAGGCGGCCGCGTGCGAGCACCGGCCGTGTCCGCATTCGCGTCGTCGGGCCGGATGGCGTCACGGTCCCCGCGCGCCTCTCCGTGCGTGCCGGCGATGGACGAAGTTACGCGCCGGACGGTGGATTCCACCGCGTCATCGCAGCCACGGAGACGCACTACTTCCACACGGACGGAGTCTCGGACGTCGAGGTGCCCGTCGGG
>JBFJPA010000215.1:0-7698 GCA_041617355.1 Longimicrobiales bacterium | reverse complement strand
CATGTCGAAGATCGGCAGGTACATGGCGACGATCATGCCGCCGACGATCACGCCCAGGAAGACGATCATGATCGGCTCCATGGCGGACAGCAGCGCCTCGACGGCCGCGTCCACTTCTTCGTCATAGAAGTCGGCGATCTTGGTGAGCATCTCGTCGAGGCCGCCCGTCTGTTCACCCACGTTGATCATCTGCACGACCATGGGCGGGAACACGCCAGACCTCTTGAGCGGCTCGCTGATCGTGTCACCGCCGGCGATGCTGCTGCGCGATTCCATGATCGCATCGTGCAACACGCGGTTGCCGGCCGTGCGAGCCGTGATCTCGAGGCCGTCGAGAATCGACACGCCGGAGCTGACCAGTGTACCGAGCGTACGCGTGAAGCGCGCGATGGCCGCCTTGCGCTGGAGCGGGCCCAGGATGGGCATCCGCAACAGCAGGCGGTCGATGGCGAGCTGGCCGGCATTCGTCTTGTACCAGCGCTGCAGGCCGACGGCGCCCGCGATGATGCTACCCACGAGCAAGTACCATTGCGTCTGCAAGAACTCCGACGCCGCGATCACGAAGAGCGTCGGGCCCGGCAGCTGCACGCCCGCGGACTCGAACATCGTCTGGAACGTCGGAATCACGAAGATGAGCAGGACGGCCACGGCGCCGGCGGCCACGGTCATGATCACGCCGGGGTAGATCATGGCGCCCTTGATCTTGCGCTTCAGCGCGTCCGCCTTTTCCAGGAACACGGCGAGACGCAGCAGAATCGTGTCGAGAATACCGCCCGCCTCGCCGGCCGCGACCATGTTCACGTAGAGCTGCGTGAAGGTCTTCGGATGCTGGCGCAACGCGTCGGCCAGGGTCTGGCCGGACTCGACGTCGTAGAGCACCTGTTCGATCACTTTGCGCAGCACCTTGTTCTCGCTCTGCTTGGCGAGAATGTCGAGGCTCTGCACGAGTGGCAGACCCGAGTTGATCATCGTCGCGAACTGACGCGTGAAGATGACGATGTCGCGGGTCGTGACGCCTCCGGTCAGGCCGGGGATACTGAACCCGCGTTGCTTCTCCTCGACCTTGACGGGGACGAGGCGCTGGCGGCGCAGATACCCGATGACCTCGTCGCGGCTGGCCAGTTCGACCTGGCCGGCCTGGAGCTCGCCGGTGGCGGAACGCGCGGAATACGTGAAGGTCGGCATGGTTCGGTCCTTTTTTCCTTAACTGGGCATCGGCTCGCCGGCCATGCGCAGGAACTCGTTGGGGTCGCCCGAATGCTGCAGGCAGTCCTCCAGCGAGACCTCGCCCTGGACGTAGAGCTGGTAGAGCGCGTCGTTGAGTGTCTGCATGCCGAACTTCTTACCGGCCTGCATGATCGAATAGATCTGGTGCACTTTGTCGTCGCGGATGCAAGCCCGGACGGCGGGCGTGCACACCATGACCTCGCACGCGGCGACGCGGCCGCCGCCCTTCGCACGCGGCAGCAGGGTCTGTGTGATGACGCCCTCCAGCACGAAGGCGAGCTGCGCCCGCACCTGTGACTGCTGGTTGGACGGGAACACGTCGATGATACGGTTGATCGTCTCGGCCGCGGAGTTCGTGTGCAGCGTCGCGAACGCGAGGTGACCCGTTTCGGCAATCGTCAAGGCGGCCGAGATCGTTTCCAGATCGCGCATCTCGCCCACCAGCACGATATCGGGGTCTTGCCGCAACGCGTACTTGAGGGCGGCCGAGAACGACTTCGTGTCGGCGCCGACCTCGCGCTGGTTGACGATGCAGTTCTGATGACGGTGCACGAACTCGATCGGGTCCTCGACCGTCAGGATATGGCCGCGCTCCTCGCGGTTCAGCTTGTCCAGCATCGCGGCGAGCGTGGTGCTCTTGCCGGAGCCGGTCGGGCCCGTCACCAGCACCAGCCCGCGCGGCCGCTCGGCCAGCTTCTCGAGGATGGGCGGCAGGCCCAGCTCGTCCAGGCCGCGGATGGTGAACGGGATCTGGCGCACGGCCATGGCCACGCAGCCGCGCTGCTTGAAGACGTTGCCGCGGAAGCGCGACAGGTTCTGAATCCCGAACGAGAAGTCCAGCTCGTCCTCGACCTCGAACCGCTTCTTCTGTGCTTCCGTAAGAATCGAATACGCGATCGCCAGCGTGTCGCGCGGCGTCAGCACCGTGTCGATCGTCGAGTTCGTGATCTCGCCGTCGATGCGAAGCTTCGGCCGATCGCCCGCCGTGATGTGCAGATCGCTCGCTCCGCGTGAGATCATCTCATCGAGGAGCGCCCGCAGGTTCAGGTTTTGATGCGCGTTCCCTGCCTGGGCCGGCACTTCGCTCGCCATCGTGCTCATTATGCTGCTGTCTCCTTGATGACTTCCTCGAGCGTGGTCACGCCCCGTGATGCTTTCAGAATACCGTCCATACGCAGGGTCAACATGCCCTCTGCCAGACCCTGCTCGCGCAGCTCGTCCACGCTCGCGCTGTGCATGATCAACCGCCGGATCTCCGCCGAGATGTGCAGCACTTCGTAGAGACCGGCGCGGCCCTTGTAGCCGGAGCCGGCGCAGCGGTCGCAGCCCTTGCCCCGGAAGTACTGGAGCTGGCGTTGTGGCGGCGTCAGTCGCGCCGAGTCCAGATAGTCTGCCGGGAAGCTCACCGGCTCCTTGCAGTTCTGGCAGATTCGGCGCACGAGCCGCTGGGCCGTTACGCAGTTGACAGCGCCGGCCACGTTGAACGGCTCGAGACCCATGTCGATCAGACGGGTGATCGTGGACGGCGCGTCGTTGGTGTGCAGCGTGGACAGCACGAGGTGGCCCGTCAACGCAGCCTTGATGGCGATGCCGCCCGTCTCGATGTCACGGATCTCACCGACCATGATGATGTTCGGGTCCTGCCGCAGGAACGCCTTCAGTGCGGCGGCGAACGTCATGCCGATTTCGTTGCGGACCAGAACCTGGTTGATGCCGTGCAGATTGTACTCGACCGGGTCCTCCGCCGTCATGATGTTGACGTCTTCGGTGTTGATCTTGGACAGGGCGGAGTACAGCGTCGTCGTCTTACCGGAACCCGTCGGCCCGGTGACCAGCACCATGCCGTACGGATTCATGATCGCGTTCATGAAGTCCTTCTGCGCCTTCGGCTCCATCCCGAACTTCTCGAGATCGAGCGTCAGATTCCCCTTGTCGAGAATACGCAGCACGATCTTCTCGCCGAAGATCACCGGCAGCGTCGAGACACGGAAATCGATGACGCGGTTCCGAATCTTCATCTTGATGCGGCCGTCCTGCGGGACCCGTCGCTCCGCGATGTTCAGCTGCGCCAGAATCTTCACACGCGAAGCGATCGCCGCCTTCATCCGCATGGGCGGCTTCATGATCTCCATGAGCGCACCGTCAATGCGGTAGCGGACCCGCAGCTCTTTCTCGTACGGCTCGATGTGGATATCCGACGCACCGCGCACGACCGCGTCGGTCAGGATCCCGTTGATCAGCTTGACGACCGGCGCATCGTCGATCTGCGCCTGCAGCGCGGCGACGCTGACTTCTTCCTCCGTATCCTCGACGACTTCGACGTCATCGGTGACGTCCATCGATTCGAGGATTTCGGAGAGGTGATCGTCGTCCTTCTGATAATGCGCTTCCAGGTGGCGCTTGAGCGTGGCCTCACCAACGATGACCGGCTCGACGTCGTAGCGGGTCACGAACTTGATGGCGTCGATGGCCGTCGCGTCCGTCGGGTTCGCCATGGCCAGCGTGAGCGTGCGGCCCACACGGCGGAGCGGCAGGACCTGGTGCTTCGTGGCCAGGTCGGCCGGAATCAGCTTGATGATGCGCTCGTCGAGCTGAACGCGGTCGAGGTCCACGGCCGGCACACGGTAGTGCCGCGCCAGGGCACGCGTGAGGTCCGTCTCCTGGATGTGACCGAGCCGAATGAGCGACAGGCCGACGCGGTTGCTGTTCTGGCGCGCGTCGCGCAGCGCGGCGGCCAGCTGGTCGTGCGTGATGAGTCCCTCGCGGACGAGGAACTCGCCGATTCGATCGTTCGCGATCGTGGCCGGTACAGCCATGGTGCTCTACGCCGGAGCGCGGGTCGGACGTGGGCCGACCGGGGCGGGCTCGGAGAGGTGGCGCATGGTTGCTATTGTCGTCCCCTTACAGGCTGAGCCGCGGTTTCAAACGCGCGAGGGTGGCGGGTCCGATTCCGCGCACCTTCGCGAGGTCATCGAGATCCCGGAATCCGCCGGCGGAATCGCGCCACGCGAGGATCCGCGCGGCGAGCGTCGGCCCGATCCCGGGCAACGTCTCCAGCTCGGCCGCCGTCGCCTGATTCAGGGCGAGCGGTCGGGCTTCGCCGGTCCTGTCCGGCCGTGCCTCCGTCGAGGTCCGGCCGGCGTCCGACAGCCGCAGATGCGGTTGCCAGCGTTGCAGCGTGACGGGCCCTATGCCCGGCACGCGATCCAGGTCCTCCGTGGTCCGGAAGGGTGTGGCGGCGCGAGCCCGCAGGATCGACTCCGCCACTGTCTTCCGGATTCCCGGCAACCGCATCAACTCCTCGAGAGGAGCCATGTTCGGATCGATCCGATCGCCGGGCCCGAGCGCCGCTGGCCTTTCGCCGGCCGCCCGACTCGCCGCCGCGAGGGCCGACACGTCTACGGCCGCTGCGTCCAGCTGAACCGGGCGAGGCCGGTCGATCACGCGAACGGCCGCTGAAAGGGCCAACAGCAGTGCAACAAACCCGAGAGCGCGTTGCTCGTCGCCGGTCAGGTTCACTGCGCCGCCCCCACCGCCCGTGAACGGTCCCGTTGCGGCGTGTCTCGGGGTCCGTCGGAAGTATCGGCCGCCGCCGGGGTGGTCATTAGGCGTCCCAGCGGGTCCGTTCGGGTGGGTGGCGGGCACATGTGAGGCCTCGATCCGGGGGCGTCGATTCGGTTCGGGCGAGCCGTGGGTCCGCCGGCGAGAGTGCCGGTTGGGCTCGCCGGGCGGGGGCTCGCGCCGCCCGAACGTGTTTGTCTGTCCGGGGCGGCTCCATGGCGTGGTGAGACGGGCCTCCCGCCCGGTCCGGCGGCGGCGTTCGGACAGGTAGCGGGCTAGTGGTCGGGGATCGGTTCGCGTGCGCGTCGGAAGAGTCCGTCGGACAGCGTCACGGCGACGGGCGTGCCGACCAGGATGAGGGCGCCACCGAGCCACCGCGAGGAGCCGACGCCGGAGACCTCCCCATCGTGATAGGTGGCGTAACCGATGAGGATCGGCAGCGTTGCGGCGATGGCGGCGTGGAGCAAGCGGCCGTGGGAGCCCTCGGTCGCACCGAACAGCCGCGCTCCAGTGGTCGCGCCGAGCACCGGCAAGGCCAGTGCGACGACGCCGAGCCCGGCACTGTGACCGCGGGTGCAGCTGGGCCGGTCAGTGCCGCCGAAGCAGCCCATCACGGCGAGCCCGGCCGCGACGCCGAGCGCGTTCCCGACGGCAGCGCCCGCGACGGTCCGCTCCCAAGGGTGTCCATTCGGCTCGCGCTCCCACTGATAGGACGGGAATCGCGGGGCCGGCCGCTCTGTCGGACGCGCGGCGGCTTGCCCGACCGCGCCCGACCGCCGCGTCTCGATGACCAGCACACCATACTGGCTGTCCACACCGTAGCGTCCGGCGCCCGCGCTGGCCGGGATGAACTCGATCCGCTCGACCTCCGCAGGAGGCGTGTCGCGGAGGTACTGTCCTGGGGCCGGAATGGGAACGTTGTCGACGACGACGAGCGGGTAGTTGCAGCCGCGGGTGCGGGCCCCGCGCGCGCCGCGGAATTCGACGCAGAGGTAGCCCGCACGCAGCTCGGTAACGCTCGCTCCCGGGATGTAGGACCGCAGGATCTCACCGAGGTGCCGGACCCGGCCGAGCATCGCCTCGATCTGGTCCCGTGTGACGACATACGCGCGGGACGTCTCGGTCCGCTCTCTGGCCGGTGCCTCGACGAACAGCGGTTCCAGCGCGATGGCGCGGGGCGAAATGCGAATGGCGAGAAACGGCGCGACGGTCCCGACCTCGAGCGTGTCCTGATGGGTGCCGTAGGCGATGTGTGTGACGCGGATGGCGTGGCGGCCTTCGGGTAGCTGCGGCAGGCGGAAGCGCCCCTCGGCGTCGGTCACGTCCCGAGCGTCGCGGCCGGGCCAGTCGATGACCGCGCCGGCCACCGCCTGGCCGGTCGAGGCGTCTACGACCTGGCCCATGCCCCGCGCCACCTGCGCGGCGCCGCGAGCTGGGACCAGCGCCGTCAGTGCCGCGGCGACTGCGAGGACGCCTGCGGACGTTCGCATCCTGCACCTCCGGATCGGGCGCGGCGCCAGCCGCGCCCGATCCGGTTCCGTCACTTCCAGTTCGGGTTGTTCCGCTTCTCTGCGTCCGGAACCGGCCAGCACTTCTGGTCGCCTACACTTCCTACACCAGGCTTGTAATACGTGCCCCCGTCGGGCAGGAAGTACGGAACGGCCGTCGGGTTGCGCCGATAATCGCCCATCTTGCGCCCCTCGAGCCAGAAGTCGCGTGCGCGCTGCTCCATCAGCTCGCGCAGGACGGCGTTCGCATCGTTCGAGCTGAAGGTGGACTGTCGGCCCACGGCGCGACGCTCATTGATGAGGGCCAGCCGCTCGGCCATGTCGCCGCTGGCCTCGGCCGCGATGTAGCGCGCCTCGAGCCCCGAAGCGAGCGTCATCGGCGCCTGCCAGCCGTTGAATTTCTCCTGCCGGATGAAGCGCAGCTCGGAGTCCTGCGCGAGCACGTTCATGTCGCGGTACTTGATGCGCGTGTCGCCAGCGTCGGCGAGGGCGCGGTATTCGGGCGGCACGACCAGCGACAGCCGCGTCGCCGAGAACGTCCACACCGTGTTGCCGATGCGGCCGCGGTTCGCCGGATCATCGACGTACTGCAGGTTGAAAACGAAGCTGGCCGGGACCTGCCGGGCGAAGGTCGCGGCCTCGGCCCTGCGCCCTGCGAAGAGGTGTGCGCGCGCGATGCCGACCAGTGCCGCATTCGCGTAGGCGGTCGCCTCCGTGCCGCCGACGGCGAGCGCCTCGTTGCGGGCCAGCGTCAGCCGCTCGATCGCGAGGTTCAGCATTTGCTGCGTGTCGAGCTTGGGTCCGGGCGTCTGTGGATCCGCCGCGAACGTCCCTTCGCAAAACGTCTCGGCCATGATCAACAGGGAGTAGCCGGTCGAGAACGCTGCCACGGCCAGCGGCAGCCCGGGCGTGTTCTTCAGGATCTCGACCGCCTGTTGGGAGGTCGAAGCGCCGCGCACGAGCGGGCTCCAGACCTCGCCGTTCAACGTGCCGTTCGTGTCGTCGATGAAACGACGACCGAACTCGTTGCGCGTCGGGAACGTGTCGCCCACGCGGGCCTCGTAGGACCACCACGCCACGTACACGGCGACGTTGGAATAGGCTGCCACGAAGTTCTGGAACGCGGAGCGGGCCAGGACGGGTCCGTCGCGTTGTGGGTCGATGGCCGTGGACTCGAGGATATCCGGGTCCGTGACCTGGAAGAACCGGTCGGAGCACCCTGCGGCCGCGACGAGGAGTGCGACCGCGCCGATGCGCCATGCTCGCGTCGTCATGTTGATCTCCTCGGTACGGGTTAGTAACGCAGGCTCAGGCGGACCAGCACGCGCCGGTCCGCGGGCACGGTGAAGAACTCCGTATTCGCCGCATAGATCGCCTCGGGGTCGAGCCCCGAGTACGGTGT
>JBFJPA010000214.1:0-7711 GCA_041617355.1 Longimicrobiales bacterium | reverse complement strand
GGTGAAGATCAGCGTCTTGCGAGCGGGCACCCAGTGACCTTTTCGCTCGACGCCGCCCATGATCGCGGCCAGGACCTGCCGCTCCCGGACGGCCGATGGATCGGCCAGCCGGGCCGGAGCGGGCGAGGCCGGCGCCTCGGTGAGCGCGGGCAGGTCCGCCAGCAGGTCGTTGAGCTGGACCGCCGTGACGGCTCGCTGCGCGAGGTCCATGCGGCGTTCCAGCTCGGTGACGGTCAACCGATCGGCGGCGAATTGGGCCGCCAGGGTCGCGATGACCTGATCGCGCCGCTCCTCGAGCGCGGGGGCCGGCGTCTTTCGGGGTTGGGCGGGAAGCTCGTTTGGCATCACGAATTCGCGGGTTCCGGCCGAAACTTCAAACGCTGAGACGACAGCCGCAAGCGGCACCGGTCGGAAAACCCGGGCATGGCCCGATTAACCGCAGCCTAATGGCAGCGCTACGCAGCTACCTCAATCGCATCCAGGGGCGACTGACGGTCGCCTTCGGCGTCGGGTTCCTCGGAACCATGGCGGTGTTCTGGCTCGCCATGTCATCGCTCGCGGGCTTCGCCGAGCGTGTGACGGCGCAGGTCGATGATTTCCGGGAGCGCACGGATCTCGCCCTCACGCTGGAATCGGCCGTGGTCGATCAGATCAATACCGGCCAACAATACGTGCTGTCGCGGGATTCGGTTTTCCTCGCCGAGTTCGATTCGCTCGCCGCCCGGTTCCGTACGCTGCACGGCCGATACTCTACACTTCCGGACCTGACGGACGTTAATCGTAGCCGATTGGCGGACGTGCTGCACCTCCACACGGAGCTGATCCGCGCCGTGTCGGGTGCGACCGTGGATCTGCGGCGGGGCAATACGACCGGTGCCGAGGCGCGCTTCACCGAGCTCGCCCCGCGCCTGCGCCAGCTGCGGGCTCTGATTCGCGCGATCAAGGCCGATGAACTGTACCGTGCGGAGCAGGCGTCGCTCGGATTTCGGGCCAGCATGGCCGCGCGGCAGAGCGCGATGCTCTGGGTCTTCCTGATCTCGGCCGCGATTTCGCTGCTGTTCGGGCTGCTCGCGCTGCGGGCCGTGGAGCGACCGTTGCAGAAGTTGGTCGGTGCGGCGAACGCGCTCGGCGAGGGCGACCTGCGCGTGTCACTGAATGGCAAGATGCCGCAAGAGCTGCATGTGCTCGGCGTCGCCTTCACGGGCATGGCGGGCCGCCTGCGCACGATCGTCGGCGAGACGGTCGCGACGGCGAACCGATTGACGGCGTCGGCGGCGGACCTGTCGAGTGTGAGTGAGGAGGTCGCGGCGTCGAGCGGCGAGGTCTCGACGGCCATGATCGACATCACGAACGGCGCGGAGGAGCAGGCGGTCGGGCTGCGCTCCGCCGATGACGCGCTGCGCGCGATCCGCCAGCGTGCGACGGAGATCGACCAGGCTGCCATTCAGGTGCGTGCCGTGGGAGAGCAGATCGGCCAGCTTGCCGGCGCGAAGCGGACGGAGGTAGCCCGCGCGCTGGGTCTGCTCCTCGACATCCGTGAGGTCGTCAACTCGACGGGCCGCGAAGTGCGTGGACTGCAGGAGGCCTCGGAGACGATCACGCAGTTCGTCGAGATCATTCAGGGCATTGCCCGACAGACCAACCTGCTCGCACTGAACGCCGCCATCGAAGCCGCGCGTGCCGGCGAGCACGGCCGTGGCTTCGCGGTCGTCGCCGACGAAGTCCGCAAGCTCGCGGACGGCAGCGCCCGCGCCGCGGACGAAGTTGCTGCGACGGTTCGCAAGATCCGTAGCCAGATCGAGGCGGTTGCCGCTACCATGGAGGCCGGCTCGAGCAAGGTGGCGAGCGTGGAGGTCGCATCGCGGGGTGCTGATGCGGCGTTCGAAGAGATCGCGGTCGCCGTGGCGCGCGTCGAAGAGGCGGCGAGCCGGGTCGCCGGCGCGGCGAATGAGAACTCGGCCGCCGTCGCGCACGTAGAAGACCATGTCCGGGCGGTCGGCGCGACGGCCGAGAGTCACGCGGCCAGCGCCCAGCAGGTGAGTGCGGCCGCACAACAGCAGTCCGCAGCGACCGAGGAGCTGAGCGCCGCGAGCGTCGAGCTCTTGAATGCGGCAGAACGATTGAAGGAGCTGGTTTCGGGGTTCCAGACCTGACCGCCGTCCCGGTACGGGACCGGCGGTCCCGTACCCCTGCCATGCCCCGCTTCCGTTCAACCCTGGGGTCCGTCGATGGGTATCGTCTCGTGGATCGTGTTCGGCCTGTTGGCGGGCGGCATCGCCAAGCTGATCGTGCCGGGCAAGGATCCGGGCGGGTGTCTGATCACGTCGTTGATCGGGATCCTCGGCGCGTTGGTCGGCGGCGTCATCGCGACGCGATTTCTCGGCATGGGCACCGTGACCGGTTTCAACACGCGCTCACTCCTCATCGCCATCGCCGGGTCCATTCTCCTCCTGGTCATCTACCGGCTGCTCGTCTGGCGCCGCCGTTGAGCGACGCCGGTCCAGCGCGACCAACACGTCATCGACGGAGACGCCGGCAGCAACGCAGGCGACCAGCAGGTGGTACATCAGGTCGGCCGCCTCTTCCGTGACGCGGGCCGCGTCTTGGTCGCGGCAGGCGATCGCCAGCTCGACGGCTTCCTCGCCCAGTTTCTTGAGCCGCAGGTTCGAATCATCGAGGAGCCGACGGGTGTAGCTCGTCTCGCCCTTACCGGCCGCGCGCAACGCGATGATCTCCTGCAACCCGGCCAGCGTCGGCGGCGCGGCGAAACAGCTCCAATCGCCGGTATGGCAGCTGGGCCCGGTCGGATCGACATGCGCCAGCACCGTGTCGCCGTCACAGTCGAGGAAGAGGCCGACGATGCGCTGCACATTTCCGCTCGTCTCGCCTTTGCGCCACAGCGTGTCGCGGCTGCGCGAGAAGTACGACATGCGGCCCTCGTCGAGGCCACGCGCGAGCGCCTCGCGGTTGGCCCAGGCCATCATCAAGACCTCCCCCGTGCGCGCGTGCTGTACGACGATCGGGACGAGACCGCCGCCCTTCGTGAAGTCGACGCGATCGAGGTCCTCCGGTCCGGTCAATCTCATGCGTTCGCTCCGTCCGTCCGCAGCCGCGCCCGGATTTCCGCGGCGAGCGCGGTATTCGTGGCCACGAGGTGGCCGTTGCGATGACTGGAAACGCCATCCCAGTCGGTAATGACGCCGCCCGCTTCTTCGATGATGGGCGGCAGCGCCGCCGCATCCCAGACGGAGAGCACGGGGTCGAACATGGCTTCGGCGCGGCCGGTCGCGACGAGCGCATAGCCGTAGCAATCGCCCCAGGTCCGGGTGATGGCGCCAGACTCGATGAGCCGGTTCCAGCCCTCGCCCCGTCCGTGCCGGTGCACGTTCGCGACATCGCTCGTCAACAACATGGCCTCGTCGAGCCTCGACACATCAGACACGCGAGCGCGCCGGCCATTCCACCAGCAGCCGATGCCGCGGGCGGCGTAGACGGTCTCCTGCAGGGCCGGCAGATGGATGACGCCGAGCAGAGAGCGTCCCTCCTGCTCGAGCGCCAGTAGCACGCCATAAAGCGGGACGCCGCGGACGAACGAGCGGGTGCCGTCGATGGGGTCGATGATCCAGCGGCGCGGCGCCTCGGGCCGCACCGCGCCGTACTCCTCGCCGAGAATGCCGTCACGCGGAAAGCGGCGCTCGATCATGCGCCGTGCGATGCGCTCTGCCTCGCGGTCCGCAACCGTGACGGGCGTCGCATCGTCCTTCGTCTCGGTTTCGACGCCCGTCTGGAAATGACCCAGCGTGATGCGTCCGGCCCGCCAGGCGACATCGACGGCGAAGACGCAAAGCTCACGAAGCGAGTCGGCGCTCATGCGGCCTCCCCGCGGACCGCCACGCCAGCGGTGGCCAGCTCGCGTTTCACCGCGCGCACCGTGGTCGTCCCGTCGTGGAAGATGCCGGCGGCGAGCGCGGCGTCGGCTCCGGCGAGCAGGAACGCGTCACGCAGGTGTGCCGCGTGGCCGGCGCCGCCGCTCGCAATGACGGGCACGCCGACCGCCTCGACGATACATGCGGTCAACTCGAGGTCGTACCCGGCGCGTCGGCCATCCTGGTCGATGCTGGTGACGAGCATCTCGCCGGCGCCCAGCTCGGCGCAACGCCTCGCCCAGGCGACGGCGTCCAGCTCGGTCGGCCGCTGTCCACCGTGTGTGAACACGCGGAACCAGCGGCCCGCGGTCTTCTGCTCGAGGGCGAGTGCGCTGCCACGGACCTCCAGCTCGACGGTCCGTTTCTCGACACGCGCGTCGATACTGGCCACGATGCACTGTGCGCCGTAGCGCTGGCTCGCCTCGCGAATCAGGTCCGGCTTGTGCACGGCCGCCGTGTTGACGCTCACTTTGTCCGCGCCCGCGCGCAGGACCTCGCCGACATCCTCCACTTCGTTGATTCCGCCGCCGACGGTCAGCGGGATGAAGAGGTGCTCGGCCGTTCGGCGAACGACGTCGAGCAACGTACGTCGGCCCTCGAGCGAGGCCGAGATGTCGAGGAACACGATCTCGTCCGCACCCTCGGCTTCGTAACGTGTCGCCAGCTCGACGGGATCACCCATGTCGCGCAGGTTCCGGAAGCTGACTCCCTTCACGACGCGGCCGTCGCGCACATCCAGGCAGACGATGACCCGGCGGGTCAGCATCAGGGCTCCTCCCGATCGACGATGACGGCGCCCTTCGTGCTGAACACGGCAGCTCCGGGTGCGAGCGCCTGTCGCAGGGCCAGGCCGAGGGCCTTGAACGCAGCCTCGACAATGTGATGCCGATCGATGCCACGCAGGACGCGCACGTGCAGCGTCATGGTCGCGTTGTCGGCGAAGGAGCGCAGGAAGTGGTCGTACAGCGTCGAAGGGACGGGCCCGCGATAATACGCGCGGCCGCCCAGGTCCACGGCCACCTGGACGAGCGCATCGTCCATCGGCAGCGTGACGGCGCCGAATCGGGTACACGTCGCCGGCGTCTCGTCGCGCAGCGCGAGTCCGAACGTGATCGCGACGTCCTCGATGATGTGGTGGCGCAGGTCGCCGGCGGCATCGATGCGCAGGCCGAGGCCGCCATAGCGAGCGAGCGTGCGCAACATGTGGTCGAGGAACGGAACGGTGGTCGTGACCACGGGCTCGGCATCGTTCGGCGCCGTGCGGTCGAGCTGGATGCGGACCTGCGTCTCTCGGGTCCGGCGTTCCATGATCGTCATGTGGCGAGCTCCTGCGCGATCGCGTCTGCCGTGATCGCGCCGGTGTAGAGGGACATGCCGAGCACGGCGCCAGCGGCGCCCGCGGCTTCCAGTGTAAGCAGGTCATTGACGCGGGCAATGCCACCCGCCGCGATCAAGGGGTGCCGGGTCGCGGCGACGAGGGCGCGGAACCGCTCGCCATCGATGCCTTCGAGGCGGCCTTCGCGCGAGACATCGGTCACCAGCACGCACGCGAGATCGAGGGCATCGAGCCCGGCCAGGAACGCATCGCCCGGAATGGTGCCGCCGGCTGTCCAGCCGCGCGTGACGACCAATCCGTCGCGCACATCCGCAGCCACGATGATCCGGCCCGGGTGGCGCGCGACGAGCGCCTCGAGCCACGGCCGGTCTTCGACGGCGCGCGTGCCGACGATGGCGCGTGCGGCACCGGCCCCCAACACGGCGGCGATGTCAACGGCATCGCGCAGTCCGCCACCGACCTGAACCGGCACGTCGACGGCGGCCAGGATCTCCGCGATCGAAGTCCGGTTGTCGCCGCTGCCGAGCGCGGCGTCGAGATCGACCACGTGCAGTGCCTGAAACCCTTCGCGGACCCAGCGCTGCGCGACGGCTACGGGATCGGGCAGTGATACGCGCTCCGCGTCCGGGCGACCGCCCACGAGCTGAACGACGCGTCCGCCCCGCAGGTCGATTGCCGCCCAGACGATCACGGCGCCGCCTCGCGCAGGAAGTTGTCGAGCAGGCGGAGTCCCGACGTGCCGCTCTTCTCCGGGTGGAACTGAACGCCGAGCGTGCGCCCGCGTCGCACGGCGGCGGCCCAGCGCTCGCCCTCGTACTCGGTCCAGGCGACGACCGTGCCCGCATCGGCGGGGGCGCACACGTAGCTGTTCGCGTAGTACGCGAAAAACGGCGCCGTCCCGGTGAACAGTGGATCGTCGGTCGGTTCGATCTCGTTCCATCCCATGTGCGGCACGCGGGACGCCACGAGGCGACGTACGCGTCCCGGGATCGCGCCGATTCCTCCGCCCTCACCCTCTTCGCTGGCATCGAACAACAGCTGCATGCCGAGACAGATGCCGAGACAGGGCTTGCCGGAATCGAGCGCCGCACGAAGCGCATCGCGCCCTTCGGCGAGCCGGCTGGCGGCCGCGCCGAAATTGCCGACACCCGGCAGCACAATGGCATCGGCGGCGATCGCGTCCGCGACATCCACGGTCACGCGAACCCGGGCGCCGCCGGCTTCCAGCGCTTTCGCCAGCGAGTGCAGGTTGCCGATTCCGTAATCGACTATGGAGACGATCATGATGAGCCGTCCCCGGACGAAGTCATGGGATCGCCGTCCGTCGCGACGGCGTCCAGCGCGACGAGGAAGCGCTCGAGCATCGACCAGGGTCCGATGCTGACCCGGATCGCGTCGCCTGCGATCGCCAGGGCAGGGAAGGGCCGGACCTGGACTCCGCGAGCGCGCAGGCCGCGCGCGAGCCCGGCCGCGCCCCCGAGCGCGGGTGGCGCCTGGACCAACAAGAAGTTGGCAGCCGAGGGCCAGACCCGATACCCTCGGCTCACGAGCGCGGCGGCCAGCCGGCTTCGATTCTCGCGCACATCAGCGACGCAGCGGGCCACCCAGCCGACGTCGCCGCGCAGGGCCGCCAGCGCGGCCGCCTCCGCGGGACCGGACACTTTGTAGGGGCCGCGCGACTTTTCGATCTCCGTGATGAGCGTCGGCGGGCCGATGGCGTAACCGATCCGCAGGCCAGCCAAGCCGTAGGCCTTCGACATGGTGCGCAGCACCACGCCGCGGTCGGAGGCGAGCACGGCGGACAGGACATCGTCGTCCGCGAAATCGGCGTACGCCTCGTCGATCAGCACGACGCCACGGGAACGCTGCAGAATGCGCTCCACGTCGGCGCGGTCGAAGGCTGTGCCGCTAGGGTTGTTGGGCCGGCACAGGTAGATCGCCGTCGCTCCGGCGGCGATCAGCGCGCTTGCGTCGAGGGCGAACTCGGCACCGAGCGGCACCTCGATCGGCACGGCCGCGTTCATCCGCACGAAGGTGTTGACCACGCCGAACGTCGGCACCGGGTATGCGACCGTGTCGCCCGGCGCGCAGAACGCGCGAATCGCGGAGTCGATCACATCGTCGGAGCCGGCTCCGGTGGTGACGTTCTCCGTGCCGACTCCCAGCCGCTCCGCGAGAGCGCGCTTCAGGTCCGTCGCATAAACCGACGGATATCGAGTCACGATTCTCGAGTCCAGCACGCCCAGCGCAGCCGCCCCGGACGGCGGCGGTCCGAACAGGTTGGTGTTATCGCTCAGATCGATGGGTGTGGGAACACGGCCCGGGTCGTAGGGGCGGATCGGCCGGTACGCCGGGCGCATCCGGACCGGCGGCGGTTCGCCCGCCGGCCGGCCCTCGACGACGCCGTCGGGGCCAGCGCCGGCGCCGGGCCGAGCACGCAGGCGAGCGG
>JBFJPA010000213.1:0-7719 GCA_041617355.1 Longimicrobiales bacterium | reverse complement strand
TGGAACTCGGGCCACCGCAACGTCGCCGCGCTATTCGCGGCATGGACCATGAGGTCCTCGCGCGAGACAGGCAGCTGCGCCAACGAGTCGTTAAAGCGCCGCCACTGGCCGGCCGTCGGACCGGCATCGCCCGCATCGGCATCGTGGAAATGCGTGAAAACGCCCTCCCACCGCAGGTGGTCGCCGACGCGCTCCCGGACGGCCGGTCCCCACGAGCCAGTCTCCCGCCAGTCGAACCCCGCCCGGCCCATCCCGGTGTCGATCTCGACATGGAACGCGAGCGGGCCGTGGCGACGTGCCGCCGCGGCCCAGCAGTCCAGGCTCTCGAGGTCGGAGACGGAGAGGGTGAGCCGGTGTTTCGCCGCCAGCTCGAACGCGTTGGGCGCGATCGGACTGAAGACGATGACGGGACCGCTCACGCCCAGTGCCCGCAGCGCCGCACCTTCCGACGCCGTCGCCACACCCCAGCCCCACGGGCTCAGCGGCGCCAGCGCCCGCACGACACGGTCCGCGCCGAGGCCGTAGGCGTCCGCCTTGACCATCGGGATGATTCGGCGCGACGACCCGACGGTCCGCTCCAGAGTCCGATAGTTGGCGCGCACGGCATCGAGGTTAACTTCGATCCACGCACGCGTTTGCGCGTCATTTGACATACGTCCAAAAGAACGTCTAGGATAGCGGCCCCGTGACCCCGGAGCAAGCGATCCCCGAGCCCCCGCAGCAAGAGTCGTCCCGGGCCTCCGACGCCCGTCTCGACCGCGCGCTGGACCTCGTCCGGTTCCTGCGGTCCCGCTGCGAATGGGACGCTGCCCAGACGCCGGACACGCTCGTGCCCTACCTGCTCGAAGAGGCCCATGAAGTCGTCGAGGCCATTGCCCGGCGCGACGAGGATGGCCTCCGCGACGAGCTCGGCGACCTGCTGCTCAACGTTGCCTTCCAGATCGTGCTCGCCGAAGAGCGCGCCGCCTTTTCGGCCGATGATGCGGTCCTCGCCCTCGAAGCGAAGATGCGCCGACGTCACCCGCACCTCTACGGCGATGGACCGGCCATATCGTGGGAGTCGCTCAAGGCCCGCGAGCGAGTCCACGACGCCGGTGAGACGACACCGCCCTCGATCCTTCAGGGCCTTGCCAAAGGTCTCGATCCACTGTCCCGCGCTCAGCGCATCCAGGACCGCGTGAGCGCAGTCGGATTCGACTGGGAGAACGCGCGAGGCGCATTCGAAAAGGTGGCCGAAGAGCTGGAAGAAGTGCGTCAGGCGCTCGAGGCCGAGCCGTCACCTGCGCTCGAGGAAGAGCTGGGCGATCTGCTCTTCGCCGTCGTCAACCTGACGCGCCTGTCGGGTGGTCATGCGATGCGTGCACTGCAACGTGCGAACGCCAAGTTCACCCGCCGATTCGAGGCGCTCGAGAACCTCGCCCACGAGCGCAACCTCCGCATCGAGGACCAGACCCTCGCCCAACTCGACGCCCTCTGGGACGAAGTCAAACGCACCGAATCGCCCTAGCCCCAGCCCCAGCCCCAGCCCCAGCCCGACTACGGGTACAGCCGATTCAGCATCCGCGGGAACGGAATCATCTCCCGCACGTGGGGCCGTCCCGTGATCCAGGCGACCGTGCGTTCGAGACCGAGGCCGAAGCCGGAGTGAACGAAGGTGCCGTATTTGCGGAGGTCGAGGTACCAGGCGTAGGCAGGCTCGGGCAGGCCCTGCTCGCGGATGCGCGCGAGGAGCCGGTCGTGATCGTCTTCGCGCTGGCTTCCGCCGATCAATTCGCCATAGCCCTCCGACGCGATCAGGTCATCGCAGAGTACCGTCCGCGGGTCGGCGGGATTTTCCTTCATATAGAAGGCCTTCGCGGCCTTCGGATAGTTCTTGACGAAGACCGGCCGATCATGGTCGTCGGCGATGAGCGTTTCATCGGTCGCGCCGAGGTCATCGCCCCATTTGATCTCGCTGCCCTTCTTGTGCAGGATCGCGATTGCATCGGTGTAATCGATGCGCGGGAATGGCGGCGTCGCCAGCGCGAGTCTGGCGGTGTCGCGTTCGAGAATCGCGAGGGAGTCGGCGCACCGCTCCAAGGCACGCTCGACGAGGTAGGCGACGAGTTGCTCCTGCAGGACCATGTTGTCGTCGGAGTCCGCCCAGGCGACCTCCGGCTCGAGCATCCAGAACTCCGTCAGGTGACGGCGGGTCTTGGACTTTTCCGCGCGAAACGTGGGACCGAAGCAATAGACCTTTCCGAACGCGGCCGCGGCGGCTTCGACATAGAGCTGCCCGGTCTGCGCCAGATACGCCTGCTCTTCGAAGTAATCCACGGGAAACAGGGCGGCGCCCCCTTCCCCGATGGCCGCGGTCAGGATGGGCGTGTCGATGCGGACGAACTCGCGCGCGTAGAAGAAGTCCTGAATGGCTTGCTCGAGCTCGTGGCGCACGCGCAGGATGGCGTGCTGTTGCGACGAGCGCAGCCAGAGGTGACGCTGGTCCAGCAGGAAATCGACGCCATGCTCTTTGGGCTGGATCGGGTAGTCTTCGCTCTTGCCGAGCAGCTGCAGGGCTTCGACCGTCAACTCGTAGCCGCCCGGCGCACGGCTGTCGGCGCGCACGGAGCCCGTCACTTCGACGCTACATTCCTGGGTCAGCGTGAGGAACAACTCCCAGGTCTCCGGCGACACTTGCTTCTGGACGAGCACGCATTGCACGATGCCGGACCCGTCGCGCACGACGGCGAACGCGACTTTGCCGTGTTGTCGAGTCGTCTGGATCCAGCCGCGGATCCGGACGGTTCCGTTTACATGCCGATCGAGATGTCGGACGTCGGTCGACGGGTGCATGGTGCGCGTGAACGGTTCGCAATTGACGACGTAAAGGGCTGGAGAACCTAGACTTGGACCGCCTGACTGTCAATTCGGTCATCACCCTGGCCGCGCTCGGCGCAGGCTGCTTCGTGCCGCCCCGCGCCGCGCCCGTCCCGGCCGTCGGCGTCCAGATCATCGCAGCCGGCACGATCCGGGGCGAGGTGCCGGCGGAGGGCCGCCTCACCTGGCGGCGACAAGCGGGCCGCGGCGTCGCGCACCCGCTCATTATCGCGGATCAAGTTCTCGTGGTCGCGACCACGACGCGCAGCATCGTCACAATGAATGCGACGACCGGGAATCGTTACTGGGAACGTCGCCTTGGCGGAGCGATCGCCGGTCCGCCCGCGTTCGACCGGGGCCGGATCTACGTGACGACCCGCGCTCGAGATGGAAGCATCGTCGCGCTCGATCCCTTGCGCGGCCGGCGCCTCTGGTCGCGACGCGTCGGCGATCCACGCACGGGCCCGGTGATGGCCGGCCGACTCATTCTGGTCGGTACGGCGGGCGAGCTGGTCGCCGTAGACGATTCAGCGGGCATCGTTCGCTGGCGGGCTCGCCTTTCGGGGCCCGTCGTGACCGAGCCGATCCTGCTCGGTGACGACGCGTTCGTCGCGACACAGACCGACACGCTGTATCGCGTTTCTCTCAAGGATGGCAGTGTGACCGCGCGCGTCGGCTTAGCGGCAACGCCATCCGCGTCGGCCGCGTTGGCCGGGGACCTGTTGTTGCTGCCGCTCCACTCTCGCGAGATTGCGGCATACACGCTGCCGGCGCTCGAGCCCCGCTGGCGCGTCACGCTCGATGACGTCTCCCTCACGCGTCCGATCGTGGACGGCGCCGTCGCCGTCGTCGCGACCCGCGCGGCCTCGCTCTGGCGGATCGACGGGCACGGCGCGCCGACCCGGCTGGCCGCGCTCGGCGGGACCATGTCCGCCGCGCTGACCGGTGGCGCCGGGCGTTACGTGCTCGGACGCCTGGATGGCTCGCTCGTCTGTTACGATCGGACCGGGCGTGAACTCTGGCGCCACGAACTCGGTACTTCCATTCTGGCCCCGGGCACGACCCGGGACGGCGTCCTCTTCGTGCCGTTGTTCAACGGCGATGTGGCACGAATCGACTGATGGCGAAAGTCTACGCGTCCGGCACACACATGATCCGGCGAGGCGTCTTGCTCGCCTGCAGCGGGGTTCTCATCGCAGGTCCCGCCGCCGCGCAGCAGGCACCTGTGGAGCGCTTCGCGTTTGAACCGGCTCAGCAGCAGCGTGAGGTGTCGGAGCTCCGGCCGCTGCGCATCGCAAAGTGGTCGAGTCTCACCTTCGCGGCCGGCTTCGCCGTGTACGGCTTCTCGCGCAGCAACCACGCCGATGACACGTTCCGGTCCCTCGAAGAAGCGTGCAACAGAGCGCCCGCCCGCTGTGCGTCGCGCGGTCCGCAGGGTGCGTATGTCGATGCGGAGTTGGAGGGCATGTTCCAGGATGTGCTCGCCGCGGATCGGCAGGCACGATCCGCGCTCATCATCAGCCAGATCGGCGTCGCCGCGACCGTCGTTCTGTTCCTGCTCGACCTGCGCAACGCAAAACCGCCCGACGACATCCCCTACGTGCCGCGGGGTCTGTCCATCGGGCGGAATTGTGAGAGCGGCGACGTCTGTCTGCGTTGGTCCGTGAACCTGCCGCGTTGAGCCTCAGGCAAGAAAGAGGCGGCGCTCCCCTTCGACTGCCGCATCGCCGGTCCGATCCGCCGACAAGAGCTCACGCAGCGTCCCGCGCTCACGGTGCACCGCACCGACCACGATCGGACTGAACAGCGAACCCTGCTGCGCGACGACGAGACTGACGGCGCGATCCACCGCATCTTGCACGCGCATGCCGGCCTGCATCCACGCCGAGGCGTAGTGATCCAGCGAGTCGGCGGTGGACAGCAGCTGGGAAGCTGCCGGAATACGCGACGCCGACAGATGGTCGGGACCACCTGTCCCGTCCCACCGTTCGTGCAGGTGGCGCACGGCCCGTACGACGCCCGCCGGGAAACTGGCCTCGGCGAGCATCCGCGCACCCTCGACGGCGACCTCGGTCGGGTCGGCCGAGGGTCCCGCGAGACGACCCAATTCGTGCACGCGTGCCGCCAGCGCGAGCTCCGCGGCCGTCAGGTCGAGCGATCCGTCCGGCAGCGATGCGGCCAGCGCGACGACGACCTTGGCCACGCGATCGGCGTGTCCAGGCCCGGCGTACGAACGCTCGTCGACGAAGTGCAGCCACTCCTCTGGAATCTGGCCGGCGGGAGCCGCGTCATTGTCGAGCAGCGCTACCGGCGCCGGTGTCGAATGCGCGTGACGGCTCTTCGCCTGGCGAAGGGCCGCGTCGAGCTCGAACAGCTCGAATGGCTTGAGCAGGTAGCTGACCGGTCCGCGTGACAGCGCATCGCGAGCGAGCGCCTCATCGGGATCACCGGTGATGAGCAGAATCGATTGTGACGGATTCTTGATGAGCAGGTAGCTGGCCAGATCGATGCCCGACGTTCCAGGCAGGTGCACGTCGGAGATCACGACATCGAAGCGTCGCCCATTGCGATCGACTTCGAAGATGACCTGTTCGGCGGATTCCGCCGGCGTGACCTCGTATCCAGCAGCACGCAGATGCCGCGCGAGCATCCCGCGCGTAGCCGCGTCATCTTCGACAAGCAGTACCGTAGACTGCACGGTCCCATCCATTTGAATCGACTCACCAGAAAAACGCGTCGGCGGCCACACCGGCCGGGCGGCGGCCGCGTACCGCGACTCCCTCGACCGAGGGTCCGGGCCCCGTCTAGTGTCGGCGGACCTCACCAAAGGTTTACCCGCCGACCGAGTCCGGGCTCCACCCTGCCCTGCGCCGCCCGCCTAGCCGACCTCGTAGAGCCTTTCCCTGTCGCCATATCGGCGCCGCAGCTGGGCCTGTAGCGGGGCCTGCTCGGGTCGCCCCAGGTCCGGGTCCGCCTCGATGATCGCCGTCGCCCGGCGACGCGCCTCGATCAGGAGATCCTCGTCCCGCTCGGGATCGAAGAAACGGAAGTCCGGCAACCCGTGTTGGCGGGCACCGAAGAAATCGCCCATGCCCCTCAGCCGGAGGTCTGCCCGCGCGATGCGAAACCCGTCGTCCGTCTCCGCCAGGACGCGCAGGCGTTCGATGGCCCCCGGGTCGCCCGGCGTCAACAGGATGCAATGGCTCTGGTCGGCGCCTCGTCCGACCCGTCCGCGCAGCTGGTGCAGCTGCGAAAGGCCGAACCGCTCCGCATGCTCGATGACCATGACCGTCGCATTCGCGACATCGACGCCGACCTCGATCACCGAAGTGGCGACCAGGATGTCCAGCTCGCCCGCCGCGAACGCGAGCATGGTCCGGTCCTTCGTCTCGCTCGCCAGCTGGCCGTGTAGCAGGCCCACGCGGAACCCGGTGAACACGTCATCGCGCAACTGCTCGAAGGCCGCCTCGGCCGCGGGCAGGTCGATCTTCTCGGACTCCTCGACCAGGGGGTATACGATGTACGCCTGCCGGCCCGCTCCCACCTGCTCCCGCACGAACTCGTGCACGCGGCCCCGCTCCCGCTCGTTCCGTACACTCGTCCGGATCGGCGTACGACCCGGCGGCCGTTCGTCCAGCACGCTGAGCTCGAGGTCGCCATACACCGTCAGCGCGAGCGACCGCGGAATCGGCGTGGCCGACATGACAAGGGTGTCGGGCGCGACGGCATCAGGTGCACTGTCGTCGCGCAGCTCCGACAGGGCCAGACGTTGGCGCACGCCGAAACGGTGCTGCTCGTCGATCACGGCCAGCCCGAGTCGGTGGAACCGCACGCCTTCCTGAATGAGGGCGTGCGTGCCGACGACCAGGTGCGCTTCACCAGAATCGATCGCGGCGAGCGATGCGCGCCGATCGGCGCTCGCGAGGCCTCCCGTGAGGAGTGCGACCTCGAGCGGCAATTCGCCGATCAGCTCTTTCAGATTCCGCGCGTGTTGTTCGGCCAGGATCTCCGTGGGCGCCATCAGCGCTGACTGGTACCCGCTCTCCGCGGCCAGCGCCATGGCGAACAAGGCGACGACGGTTTTGCCCGACCCGACGTCGCCCTGCAGGAGACGGTTCATTCGTCGCCGGGAGGTCATGTCGGCGATGATCTCGCGCAAGGCGCGCGTCTGCGCCTCGGTCAACGTGAACGGCAGCCGCTTGTAGAGCGGCTGGATGAGCGAGTCATCGCGCCGGAACTCGATGCCAGGGCGTTCGGCGTCTCGAATCCGGACTCGCGCATGGAGCAACTGGAGAAAGAACGCTTCTTCGTACGCGAGGCGGCGGCGTCCGCGCTCGGCGTCGGCGAGCGTCTCGGGACGGTGCATGCGCGCGATCGCATTCATCAACGTGGGGAGGTTCAGTGCAGCGAGCTGCTCCGCCGAAAACGGCTCCTCGGGAGCGAGCAGCGGGAGCAGGCGATCGAGATTCTGATCGATGATCGCGCGCAGGATCTTCTGGGACAGACCTTCGGTCGCCGGGTAGATGGGCAGCACTTTGCCGCTCGCGTCTCGTTCCTCGCCTGCCCGTCCGAGCACCACGAATTCGCGCGGCTGGATCTGGCGCGACTGGAAGACGCGGACCGGACCCGCGACGAGCACGATGTCGCCCTTGTGCAGCGAGCGATCGAGGAACGGCTGACCGGGCCAGCTGCATTCGATGCGGCCGGATCCGTCCGCGAGAATCGCCTGGAAGATGCGTAGGCCGGAGCGGGTTCGAATCACGCCTTTCGACGTGATTTCGCCGATGACGGTCGCATCCGTGCCGATCTGCAGATCGGCAATGCGCGAGACCGTGCTCGCGTCGTCGTAACGGCGCGGCACAT
>JBFJPA010000212.1:0-7728 GCA_041617355.1 Longimicrobiales bacterium | reverse complement strand
GCCGCGGCGGCAGGGTCGGCCGTGATCTCGTCCGCCGGCCGGCCGAGCACCCGCTCCATCTCGCCCGCGTGCGGCGTGAGGACGACGGCACGCGCTCGCGCGAGCTCGCGCAGGCGGTCCGGTTGCCGTGCGAGGAGCGTAATCGCGTCCGCATCGAGAAGGACGGGCTTATCACCCGTCAACTCCAAGGCGCGCTCCAGCGCCGCGCACGCGGCCGCGTCTGTGCCGATGCCTGGCCCCGCGACGAGCGCGTGGGCGAGCGAACCGTCCTCTGCGGTCAGCGCATCCCGCGCCACGAACGTCGCTTCCGGCACCAGTTCCTGCAGGATGCTCCGGTTCCCGGCGGTCGAGGCCAGACGGACCAGACCGGCGCCCGCTCGTCGCGCGGCCAGTCCCGCCAGTGCTGCAGCACCCGCCATGCCGTCTCGCCCGGCAAGGACGAGGAGCCGGCCGGCCCTGCCTTTGTGTGCGTCAGGCGGCCGCATCGGCAAGCGCTCGGCTGCCCAGGAGGGCGTCACCAGCTCGGCGTCGGCCCGATCGAGGGGCGGGAACCCGATCTCGACCGCCAGCAGCCGGCCACACAGCTGACGCGCAGGCTGAAACAACAGGCCGATCTTGGGCCAGCCGAAGCTGATCGTCGCGGACGCCCGGACCGCGGGCCCGTCCACCGCGCCCGTCTCGCCCGCCAGGCCCGACGGCAAGTCGAGCGCGACGACAGGGCGTTCTGCCGCGTTGATCGCGGCGATCGCATCGGCCGCCTGCCCCCGGGCCGGTCCACTCAGACCTGTACCCAGGACGCCATCGACGATGACATCGGCTTCCGCGAGCCGCTTCTCCAGCAGCTCCGATGGCTCCGGCTCAGGGCCGTGGCCGTGCAGCAAGCCGCCGTCCGGGGGCCGCGAGCCGACCGCGATCAGCGTCACGTCCCGGCCCCAACCCGCGAGCACTCGCGCCACGACGACCGCATCGCCCCCGTTGTTGCCACTCCCGGCGACGACCGCGACCCGGCCCTCTGGGTAGAGCCGATCGAGCACGAGTGCGGCAGACCGGCCGGCGTTTTCCATTAACACGCGCTCCGGGATGCCGAAGGCCTCTCGCGCCTCGCGATCCAGCCCGGTGGCGTGCGCGGGCGTCACGGCCGCGACGCGCGCACGCCCGTAAACGACGGCGTTGGTCGAGGCCGACGTCATGGTAGGAGGAGGATCGAGGCGGGGATGCCACGCTCCGATCCTGCGGAGTGCACGCGGACGGGGATCGACCCGAGCGGGGTCAAGGCTCGCCTTACTTGTAGCTCTGTCCGACGGTGCGCCCGATGCTGATCTCGCCGTTGTCGATCCGCAAGTTGAACCCACACTCCGGGTTGGTGCACACCCACGCCTTGAACGTGATCGACGCCCCGTCGCGACCGTAGTCTGAAAGCGGGAGCAGGTTGCCTTTACCGCATTTTAGGCAGTCCGGGAATTGCATGAACGCTTCGGACGGCATGTCGCCCACCTCCCCTCGACAAGACACCAGATGCCGTCGGTCTCAGCCCGCAGGCGGATCGACCTTCGACAAATCTGGACAATTCGGAGGTCGGCGCAACGTCTGGCCTCGTGGAAGCCTCTTGCCAGCCTCGCTCAGGGGATCGCGCCGCAGGTCGGACACCGGTCGAATGCGGCCCTCCGGTCCAGGTAGTCGTGCACCGCCGAAACGAAGGCGGCGTGGCTCCAGGTCAATGGCGTAACCGAGAGCGGCGCGCCGCTGTAGGGGTGCAGCTGCTCCGGCAGAAGCTGCGATCGCAGGGCTCGCTCAGCCACCCAGGCCAGCGGCGTCAGCGCTTCCTCCAGCTCGGCGACCGTCTCGGCCCGCGCAATCTTCCAGCGGGCCCACCAACATTGGGCGACGAACCACGGGTTGCCCGGGACGCGGTCCCAGTCTTCGCCCACGGCGTGGTAGGCATCGCCCCGGTACCGTGCCATGCCGCCCACGGCGGTGCGAACCGTCAATTGCTCGACAATCGCATCGAGCGTGGCCACGAGGCGGGGGTCGTCCTCGTCGAGCATGCCCAGGAAGTGCAGCCCGAACAGCGACGCGTCCGGCGTCGCATCGCGCTCCTCCGGGCGGCCTCGTTCGGGATCGGAGGGCACGAGCATGCGCAGGAACCGCCCGGTGCGCTGGTCCCAGAGGTTCTCGAGCACGCCATCGCGCACCTCGCTCGCGGCTTCGCCGAAGCGGACCGACCGGTTCACGTCGCCGAAGGCCTGCGCCAGCCGGGAGGCCGCGTCGAGGCCGGCCCACACCGCCGCGCACGTGTACGTGAACACGCCTCGCCGCTCTTCCCACAGGTCCCAGGACGGCATGGGCAGCCCGGTCACCGGATCCCGATACTGGTCGAGAAAGTCCGCCGCGCGGACGATCAGCGACCGGTACATCGGCTGGACCTCCTCGACGTCGGAGAACCGCTCGAAGTGCCGCCACAACGCCCAGATGACCAGGGCGGTCTCATCCTCCTGGATGGGCAGGATGGGGCGGCCGATCTCATCGACCCACGGGTGCCACGACGATGCCAGCGAGCGATCCGGCTGATACTTGTGGAGGAAGTAGCCTTCTTTCTTGAGTAGTGCGGCGGCGAATCGGAAAAAGCGGCGCGACACGCTCGGATAGCCAGCACGGTCGAACGCCATGGCGGCGAGGGCTCCGTCGCGCGGCCAGACGTAGCCGTAGGTGTCGCGCGCGAACTGCGTAATGTCCGAGTCCAGCGACGCGATGACGGCGCCCCCGCGATCCACGTGTGCACGCATGACCAGCAGGCTCGTCGCATAGAGCGGTCGCAACGCCTCCGGCACGCCGGGCGGCTCGCTGTTCTCCAGCCACAGCTGCCAGTATCCCCGCGTTCGCTCGATCAGCCCGAGCGGCGATTCCTTGCGCACGACGGCGTCGAGCTGGAGGATCTCGCCGTACCGCTCCGCAACCGCGAACCACACGTACGCAGTCGCGGCGCCGCGGGCGGGAAGCTGCAGGTCGACGGACACCGTGGAATCGACCGCGCCCTGTGCAATCGCGTTGCCGGACAGCGTGCCATCGCCCTCGGCGTCCCGCCAGGTGCCCTCCGCGCCACCCACGCGCTTCTTGCCCGTCGCGAAGCCGTCGAAGCGGTATTCCGGCGGCCGCCCGCCGCGGATCAGGAAATAGCGATCCCGCTTGTAGTGGATGATCCCGCGCAAATCCGGATCGTAGTGCGCGGTGTCGCCCACGTCGCTGCCCGAAATGTGGAAGTCGTGGTGCAGGATGAGCCGCACGGGACGTCCCTGGCCCGAACGGTCGTGCAGCCGGAACTCGCGACACAACACATCGACTTCGAAGTCGACGGCATCCCTTACCGTAATGTCGATGCCGAGCACCTCGTTGCGGACCTGGGCCCGACCGACCAGTGACCGTTCTTCGTATTCGACTTCACGGCTCCAGTCGTGGCCGATCCAGTGCATGGCGCCGTCCAGCCAGATACCCCAGCGGAAGGCGTGCCCGGCCGTATGATTCTCGATGCCGAGGCGGGGGAAGTAGACGTCGCGGATCCGGTAGTCGGCGTCGAAGTTGACAAAAAGACGGCTGTTACTGAGGACGAGGGACCGGCTCATCCTTCGCCGCGTCCGAACCGATACCGTTCGAAAGCTTCGTCGAAGTCGAATACGTCGGCGAAGTCCTCGCGCGCGTCCGAGTCCTGCTTGATGAGCAGGCCGCAATCGATGAGCGCGAACACGATCTCGCCGACATCCGTCGTGGCCAGGATGCCCCAGTGCTCGAGCACGGTCCGGGCCATGGGGCCGAATCGCTCCAGCGCCAGGTCGCGCACCCCCGTAGCCAGCTCCCGGCCCGAGATGTGGCGCGGCTCGTTCAGGTGTGAAATCACGAAGTGAAGCGCAGACAGGACAAAGACGTATGCGGCCTCTTGAAAGCGGGGGTTCCGCTCTCGAAGCCGGTCCAGCAAGGAGTCATCCAGGATGATTTCGTTCATCCGTCCACGGCTGCCGCAGGCGCGGCGGCACGTCGCACCTCGGCGTAAAGGGGGAACTCCGCGCACAACTCGCGGACCGCGCGTCCGGTCCGTTCCGCGACGGTGTCCGAGTCGGGTTGATCCAGCACATCGGCGATCCAGCCGCCGATCGCCCGCATCTCATCCGTGCCCATGCCGCGGGTCGTCAGTGCGGCGGTCCCGATACGGATCCCGGAGGTCACGAACGGGGACCGCGTCTCGCCTGGCACGGTGTTCTTGTTGACGGTGATCTCCGCCCGGCCGAGCGCCGTCTCCGCCTTGCGCCCGGTCAATTCGCTACGCCGCGTCAGGTCGACCAACAGCAGATGGTTGTCGGTCCCGCCCGACACGAGATCGAAATCTCGCTCCAGCAATGTCGCACCGAGCGCCTGCGCGTTCTCGACGACGGCCCGCGCGTACGACTTGAACGTCGGCTGCAGCGCCTCGCCGAACGCCACCGCCTTGGCCGCGATGACGTGCATGAGCGGCCCGCCCTGCAGGCCTGGAAAGACCTGCTTGTCAACGGCGCGGCCGTAGCTCTCGCGGCACACTACGAAGCCGCCGCGCGGGCCGCGCAGCGTTTTGTGCGTCGTCGATGTGACGATGTCCGCGTGCGGGACCGGGCTCGGGTGCATGCCGCCCGCGATCAGGCCCGCGATGTGCGCCATGTCCACTATGAGAATGGCGTCCACTTCCTGCGCCACAGTCGCGATCGCTGCGAAGTCGATGACACGCGGGTAGGCGCTCGCGCCGGCCACAATGACGCGGGGCCGCTCGCGTTTCGCCAGCTCACGTAGCGCGCCAATGTCGATCCGGCCATCCTCCCCGACGCCGTACGGCACGGCACGATACAGCTGGCCGCTGAAGTTGACAGGCGACCCGTGCGTGAGGTGACCACCGTGCGAGAGGTCCATGCCGAGAAGCGTGTCGCCGGGCTGGAGCACGGCCATGTACGCCGCCATGTTCGCCTGCGAGCCCGAGTGCGGCTGCACGTTCGCGTGCTCGGCGCCGAACAGGCGCTTGCACCGCTCGATGGCGAGCGTCTCTGCGACATCGACGAACTCACAGCCGCCGTAGTACCGCTTGCCGGGATACCCTTCGGCGTACTTGTTCGTCATGACCGAGCCAGCCGCATCGAGTACGGCCGGCGATGTGAAGTTCTCGCTCGCGATCAGCTCGAGTGAGCCGTGCTGCCGCTCGACCTCGGCGATGATCGTGTCGTAGATTTCCGGATCCTGGCCACGCAGCGCGTCCATTCCGATCCTCTCAGAGCCACGTCTTCTTCAAGCGCCCGACTTGTTCGATACGACGCTCAGCGAACCGATCGGCCGCCTCGTAGGTCGGCAGGCCTTGGTCCTTGGCCAGCTCAAACAAACCGAGCAGAGTGCCGTAGATCTCCGCTGCCTTTCGTGCGGCCCGCTCGGCCGTCCAGCCGTTCAGCTCGCCGTACACGTTGATCAGGCCGCCCGCGTTGATCACGTAGTCGGGCGCATACAGGATACCGCGCTTCTCCAGTGCATCGCCGTGACGCTCCTCGGCGAGCTGGTTGTTCGCCGCGCCGGCAATGATCTCGAAGCCGAAGCGAGGCAGTGTGTCGTCGTTGACGACCGCGCCGAGTGCGCAGGGCGCGAAAACCTGGGCGTCGGCGTCGTAAATGCTATCGGGCGAGGCGGCTTCGGCGCCGAATTCCTCGACGACGCGCCGGATCCTGGCTTCGTCGATGTCGGTGACCACGAGACGGGCGCCCTCGGCGTGCAGGTCCTTGCATAGATGATAACCCACATGGCCGAGTCCCTGCACTGCCACACGCAGGCGGCCCAGGGAGTCGCTGCCGTAGCGCTCCCTCGCGCAGGCCTTGATACCCCAGTAGGTCCCCCATGCGGTGACGGGCGAGGGGTCGCCGAGGCCGCCCGCGACGCCTGACACGTGCGTCGTTTCCATCTGCACGAAGTCCATGTCTTCGACGCTCGTACCGACGTCCTCGGCGGTGATGTACCGGCCCTTGAGCGAGTCGACGGCGCGGCCGTGCGCGCGAAAGATCATCTCGCGGGATTTCGTCTTCGGATCGCCGATGATGACGGCCTTGCCGCCGCCGAGGTTGAGACCGGCGGCCGCGGCCTTGTAGGTCATGCCACGGGACAGACGCAGCACGTCCACGAGCGCTTCCAGGTCGGAGCGGTATGACCAGAAACGGGTGCCCCCGAGAGCGGGGCCCAGCGTCGTGTCGTGGATGGCGATGATGCCGCGATACGCGGCGCCGGGATCGCTCCAGAACACGACCTGCTCGTGGCCGTACTCACGAATCTTCTCGAAGATATCCATCAAGGCTCCTTGTCAGTCACATCCAAGACGGCGGTGTTGCGGCCGGCACCACGCGGACGCCGGCGAGTCTCAAGACCTGCCCAACGATTCCGCGATGGCGACCCGCAGAAGCTCGTTGGCACTGCCGAGCAATTCCGTCGCCTTGGCATCACGCATCAGTTTTTCGACCGGATAATCGCGCATGTAACCGTAGCCACCGAACACTTGTACGGCCTGTGTCGTGACCCACATGGCGGTCTCGCTCGCGAAGATCTTGGCCATCGCGGCGCGCTCGGACGTCGGCTCGGCGAGTGCGCGGGACAGCAGCGCTTCGGCCGCGGCCAGGCGAGTGGCCATGTCGGCCAGCTTGAACTGCATGCCTTGGAACTCACGGATCGGGCGGCCGAACTGCTCGCGCTCGCTGGCGTAATCGACGGCGTGCTCGAGGGCCGCGCGCGCGATTCCCGTCGCCGTCGCGGCGACGCCGAACCGGTGCGCATCGGCCGTGGCCGCGAGCAGCTCCATGGCCTGTCCGGGCCGTCCCAGCACGGCGTCTGACCCCACGCTCACGTCCGCGAGTCGGACGCTCGCGATTTCGATCGAGCGCAGACCGAGCGTGTGATCGCGTGGCCCAATGCTCCAGCCCGCCGCGGTCGTCGGCACGGCGAACAGGGTCGGCCCCGCATCCACGGCGGCGAGCACGATGGCTAGACCTGCCCGAGTGGGGTTCGTGACCCAGCGTTTGTCGCCGCTGATGCGCCAACCGCCATCCTGCGGAACGGCGCGGGTCCCCGCCGCGGCGAGATCCGAACCGGCACCTTCCTCCGCGACCGCCACGCACGCGGTCGCCTCTCCGGCCGCGAGCTTCGGCAGCCACGCCGCGGCGGCAGGCGCAGATCCGGCGGCCGCGAGCAGGTCGGCGGCCTGTGACGCCTGCACGAGCGTCAGCGCCACGCCCGGCTCGCCCCAAGCCAGCTCTTCGACGGCCGCGGCCCACGCGGCCACGCCCAGACCCATCCCCCCGTGCAGGTCGGGAATGCGCATACCGAGAAACCCGAGCTCGGCCAGGTGCGCGAGAACGGAATCATCGAACGCCGCGTCATGGTCCCAGCGCTCTGTGTGCGGCCGCAACTCGTCTGCCGCCAACTGGCGCGACAGGGCGCGGATCTCTCTGGTTTCGTCTACGACTGCTTCCATGGCGCTTCTCTTCGTGATACGAGGCGTCGGCGACGCGACAAGCGGCGATGTCGCACGAACTCCCTCAAGCTCCGTAGTTGTAGAATCCTCGACCCGTCTTGCGCCCGAGCCAGCCCGCGCTCACGTACTTCCGCAGCAGCGGACAGGGCCGGTACTTGTCATCACCCAGCTCGCGTTGCAGCACTTCCAGGATCGCCAGACAGGTATCCAGTCCGATC
>JBFJPA010000211.1:0-7734 GCA_041617355.1 Longimicrobiales bacterium | reverse complement strand
GGGCTGGGGCTCGGGTGGGTTGGCCCTCCAGGACATGGAGCTGCTCCGGATCGGGAATCACCGTTTTCGCGAATCGTCCGAACGACATCGAGGAGGCGCGAAATGGGCGGGACCAACGGACAGCGGGAGCGAAGCAAAGGCGCGGCACGGGGGCCGTACACGTTTTATCTCGACGCGGCGTTGGTCGAGCGAGCGAGACGCGAAGTCGGCGAGCCGGATGTCGTGCGGAGCATCGAGGCCGCGCTCGCTGCGGCGCTCGACTACAAGATGTGGGTGCGCGAAGTCGCATCCGGCCGGCGCACCGTCCTGAGTTGAACCGGCCGTGCGATCAGGGCAGCCGACTCCAGCGGACGCCGAATCGATGGATGGACCCGAAGAAATCGTATCGCTGATAGGTGTAGTCGACGGCAACGGGGCCCAAGCTGAGGCCGCCGCCGAGGCGGAGCGCGCCGAGTCCGTCGTCGCCGGTGCCCGCGTCATAGCCGACGCGCCCGACGGCGCCGACGCCGGCGGCCCCGTCAGGGAGCAGGCCCGCCTCGATGCCCATGGCGATGCCCGTCGTGCCTTCTTCGAGTGACGTGATCAGGTCGGCGGCGAGTGTAGCGCCCAGCCCGCCCGTCGTCGGCAAAGCGACGGATCCGCCGACGCGCAGTTCTTTCGGAAGGGGCGCATCCGCGAGCGACTCGCCGGTCATGGCGCCGCCGAAGTTGCGGAGCGCGGCGCCCAGTGTGACCCGTGGCAGGACGTACTGGACGCCCGCGTCGAGGAACGGCGCGCTGCGCGATGCGCCGGCGAGGTCCGTCGAAACGAGACCGGCCGCGACGCCGACGTGAAGTCGATCCTGGAGGAACATCATTGCCGCCGACGCGCGCGCGGCCAGCTCCGATGCGCTGACCGTGTTCCCGGTCGGTCGGCCGGTCTGCCCACCGAAATCATCGTCGGGCACGATCTCGTCGATGTTGCCGTAATCGAGCAGGAGCAGGCTCGCGCCGATCACGACGCGGCCGGCACGGAAGGCGCCGGCGGCCGAGGCCAGGCCGATGTCTTCGACGTGTCGCTGATACGAGAGCGACGCGGCCGCGCGAATCCCCGCGACGCCGGCGGGATTGTAGAACAACGCATCCGCATCGCCCGCGACGCCGACATACGCGCCGGACAGGGCGGGAGCGCGGCTGCCGGCCGGCAGCTGGAGCACGGTCGCGCCCGCCGTGCCCGCTCCGTCCTGTGCACGAACCGGCAGAGCGACGCTGAGTGTCGCACCGACGACGATCAGAAAACGTTTCATCGATCGCTCCGGAATCACGGGACCGGACGTCCCGGCGTGAGCACGACCAGCTTCTCGCGGAACACTTCGCCGCGCACCGTGAAGACCACCAGGTACACGCCCGGCGCGACGCGTCCGCCTTCGTCGTTGTTCAGGTCCCAGCGCACGTTGAGTGCGCCATCAGTCACGAGATCGATCACCCGCCGTCCCGTCATCGTGTACACCGCCGCCGTCGTCGGCGGTTCGGCGAAGTTGAAGATGACGTGGTCGCGCCGAACCGGGTTGGCGCTGAACGTCAGCAGCTCCTCGTCCGCCAGCAGGGTCGTGCGCGCGGGTCCGGATTCAAGCGACGACGGCGCGACGACGAGTTGGTTGCGCTCGCCGCTGCGCAGGCCGATCGACTCGGTCTCCGCCGGCACGAACGACGCATGGAACGTGGCGCCGTTGGGCGCGTTCCCGCTCAATGACAGCGTGACCAGGACGCCCGTCGAGCCGAGTGCCGGGACGCGCAGCTTGCCGGCCGCGAGGTCGATGTCGAACGTGCGCTCCGGCCCGCTCAGACTGGCCTGAACCGAGTCCAGTGGAACATCGCCGGCGTTCAGCCGGCCGTCGCGGTTGGCATCGTGCATGAGCACCAGCCACGCGCCCGGATCGGTGCCACGCGCCTTGAACGACAGGGACAATACGTCGATCGCTTCCGTGCCTTGGCTGCTCAACCGCAGGGCGAGCAGCGGCAGGCGCGTGCCGCGCTTCGCCAGCGTCGGCTGCGACGGAATGGCCGGCTCGGTCGAGAGCGCCAGCACCGCCGGTCCCGTACCCGTCAGTGCCAGCAGCGCGTTCTGCACGTGCAGCTTACCGGCGCCCCACCAGTCTACGGGTGAGCCGGCCGCATCGAAGGTCCGCAACGTGAACGCGTCCTGCACGGCCGACGCGTCGAGGATCGAGCGCGCCTCTTCCGGCGTCAGGTCGGGCTTGACCTGGAAGAGCACGGCGATGGAGCCGGTCACGTGCGGCGCGGACATGCTCGTGCCTTCCAGCACGCCATGTACGCCGTCCGGCTCGGCCCGGCTCGCACCGAACCCCGCGCTCCCGGCGCGTGCCGACATGATGCCGATGCCGGGCGCCGCGATGTCCGGCTTGCGCATGCCATCGCGGCGAGGTCCGCCGCTCGAGAAACGCGCGAGATCGCCGATTTGCTCGCGCTGTACGTAGCACGATGTTCCGGACGAGGTCTGGCTCGGCCAGCACATGCGCGTCGCGAACGCGGCGACCGTGATCGCGCGCGTCGCATTGCCGGGCGAGCCGACGACGAAGCGGTTGTCGAAGCCCTGCTCGCCGAGCATCGGCGTGCCCGGGATCGTGTTGCCGTGCGACGACACCTCGACCCAGAGATCGATGGGCCGGCCCGAGCCCGCTGCCTCTGGTGTGACGCGGACCTGCCAGTTGCCTGCCGCCGGAGCGCCGCTCGTGCCACAGCCATCGACGCGGATCTGCACGCCGTAATCGCCGTTGCGCGGATCCACGCCGCCGCTGCCGTTGTCGATGGCGATCCGGCCGGTCGCATCATCCTGTGTCAGGGACCGGCTGAACGGTGCGGCCAGGGACGTACCATTGGGCCGAACCACCTCGACGCGCAGCCGGTCCGAGCCGCTGTACCACAGGCCCATCTGCGTGATGTTGCCGTTGCACAGGTCGGGGTTCGGCGTGTGCTGCGCGAGCGACATCGTGAAGGTCGTCGTCGCCGTGCCCGTCGCGAAGCCGCGCGCGTGCAACAGGCGGCCGCCGAGGATCGGATCCGTATTCCGGTTGACGCCGTTGTTTCCCGCGGAAATGACCACAATGAAGCCAGGCCCCGACAGTTGATCGATGGCCTGCTCGTAGAGGCGCGAGCCGTCGTGCGCCCCGAACTGGCCGCCCAACGACAGATTCACGACCACGGGCCGCCGCAGCCGTTGCGCTTCCTGCTTGATCCAGGTCAGACCGTCCACGATCAGGTTCTCGAAGAACGAGTTGTTGCCGCCCTTCACGCTGATCAGCTTCGCGCCGGGCGCCACGCCCGTGTAGCGGAACGCCGGCAGCCCGTTGCCGGTCGCGGAGCCATCGCCCGCCGCGGAGCCGGCGACGTGTGTGCCGTGACCCGTGAAGTCGCGCAGCGGGCAGGCGCTCGACGTGTTGCGTTCCACGTAGTTCGCGATCGCCGTGGAATCACACACGAAGCCCTGAGTAAAGCCGGGCGGCGGGTTGCCCGAGCTGGTCTGGTCCCACGCGGCCACGACGCGGGATCGGCCGTCGGCGTCGCGGAAGTCGGGGTGTAGCAGATCGATGCCGGAGTCGTAGATCGCGACCAGTGCGCCATCGCCCGTGGCGCCACTCCACTCCTCGCCGACGCGCGTGCGGATTTCCATTGCACCGATCACGATCATGCTCGTGTCGTGTTCGACCGCGACGGCGCGGGCCGCCTCGACGAACCCGATGCCGGGAGCCGTGCCGAGCGAAGCCAGGCCCTCGATCGGGATGCGTGCCGTCACGATGTCGCCCAGCTCCGTGTCGACGATGCCGCCCGCAGCGCGGATGGCATCGAGGCCGGATCGGTTCTCGAGCCGCACGAACACGCCGATCCGCGTGACGCCATCGCGCTCGACGCGAACCGCGAGAGCGCCCGGCGCACGGGGATCCTGACCGGCGACCAGGTCCTGCGGTCGCGGTAAGCGCTCGAGCCCGGCCCGAGCCGCGGGCCGAAGCGCTTCGCGGAGCACGGGGTCCAGCCGATCGGGCGGCTGTTGTGCGGAAAGGGACGAGAACGGGAGGGCTGCCCAAAGGAAAAAGGACCAGCCCGCCACGGACCGGCGGGCGGTCCCCCTGTTCACTCTCATTCGCTACGCGTCAGGCCGGTGCTAGACCGGCAGTCCTTTCTCCAGCCAGGCGTACTGGCCGGCCAGCGTTTCCTGTGCGACGCGGTATGTCATGACATCGTGATTGTCGAACACGTCGTCGAACGAGCGCGCAATGCGCTTGCGTGCGTGCCGGCAGAACAAGTCCGCCAACCGCAGCGGCGTCTGGTCGTTCGGGTTTTCCTTGACCAGCTTCTGTGCATACACGCACGCCGCCGACATCGCGAACAACTCGGCCCCGACATCGACCAGTCGGAACAACACGGACTGCCGACGCTCCAGCTTCGGACCGAAGCGCGCCATGGCGTAGAACAACGTGCGTCCGAGCTTGCGCGCGGCCCGATCCACGTACTGCAGGTGACGCGCGTTGCGGCCGAACTCCTCGTAGCGTGGCCAGCGGCCCCAGCCCGTGACGAGCTTCGGATACCAGCCGGCGAGGTGCGTGCCGAGGCCGATCGCACTCTTCGCCTTGTCGGCCGTGCCGGACTTCGGGTCGAATAGTGCGCCACCTCGCTGCAGGTGCGGGTCGAGGGCCTCACGCGCGATGAACAGCCGCATGATCTCGCTGGATCCCTCGAAGATCAGGTTGATCCGCAGGTCGCGCATGACGCGCTCGACCGGGACCGGCTCTTCGCCCCTCGACGCAAGCGAGTCGGCGGTCTCGTAGCCCCGCCCGCCCCGGATCTGCATGGTCTCATCGACGATGCGCCAGGCCAGCTCCGAGTTGTACATTTTCGCGAGTGCGGCCTCGAGCCGGATGTCGCTCTTGCCCGCATCGGCGAGGCCGGCGGACAGATCCGAGATGGCTTCCATCGCGAACGTGTTCGCGGCCATCAGGCCGAGCTTCTGTGCGATCGCGTCGTGTTTGCCGACGGGCGCGCCCCACTGCTCGCGAACCTGCGCCCACTCGCGCGACACCTTCAGGCACCACTTTGCACCTGCCGCGGCCGTCGCCGGAATCGTGAGCCGGCCCGTGTTCAGCGTGATCAGCGCGAGCTTCAGACCCTTGCCCTCGCCCCAGATCACGTTCTCCTTCGGAACGCGTACGTTGTTGAAGCGGATGACGCCGTTCTCGATGCCGCGCAGGCCCATGAACTCCAGGCGGTGCACCATCTCTACGCCTGGCATGTCGTTCTCGACGATGAACGCGGTAATGCCTTTGCGCTTGCCATCCTGCGCCGGCGTCCGCGCCATGACGACCATGATGTCGGCGATCGGCCCGTTCGTGCACCACAGCTTCTCGCCGTTCAGGATGTAGGCATCGCCCTCGGGCGTCGGCTCCGCCATGGCGCCCATGCGAGCGGGGTCGGAGCCCACATCCGGCTCCGTCAACGCGAACGCGCTGACAGCGCCCTTCGCCAGTCGCGGCAGGTATTTCTTCTTCTGCTCCGGCGTGCCGAACATCTTGAGCGGCTGCGGCACACCGATCGATTGGTGCGCGGAGAGCAGAACGCCCAGTGCGGTGCAGCATGAGCCGATGTACGCGATCGCGCGGTTGTAGCTCCGCTGCGAAAGGCCCAGCCCGCCGTACTCCTGCGGGATCTTGATGCCGAATGCGCCGATCTCGGCGAGCCCTTCCAGCACCGCCGGCGGGACGCGGCCCGTCCGCTCGATCTCATGGCCATCCACCGTTTCGGCGAACAGCGCCAGCTTCTGCATGAACGCCGCTGCCCGCTTCTGTTCCTCCGGATCGGGCGCCGGCGCCGGGTGAATGAGGTCCAGGTTCAGGCGCCCGAGGAACAGCTCGCGCACGAAGCTGGGCATCGCCCACTCCGTCTCGCGCGCCGCTTCGGCGACCTGTCGTGCTTCCTGCTCGGTGACCTGGGGGGTGACGACGGCTTCGACGCCGGCTTCGGCGACTTCCTTCGTGGCACTCATGGGAAACCTCTCGAACTCGAGCCCGGGCGAAACCGCCCTGGCGGCAATGGAGAACCCATCGATCGAAACGTAACCGCGTCCCTGGCACCGAGCCAGCGGAGAACGGCCCGTTTTCGGACACGAATCCACCACTCACCGTTCCCTCGCGCAGTCAGGAAAACCTCGACGGCCCGTTCAGGTTTCGGTCAGTGTCTCGGGCATCCAGAGGGCCACGGCGAGCCCGGACAGCGCCGTTACCGCACCGACGACCGCAATGGCCGTCGTCGTCGTGGTCACGTCTGCCAGGAATCCCCCGCCGAGCGCGCCGACGACGTAGCCGCCGTCGCGAAAGAGCCGATATACGCCGACCGCGTGGCCACGTCGGGCCGGTGCGGCGACATCGCCGACCGCCGCGAGCAGCGTCGGATAGACCAGCGCGGTGCCCGCGCCGAGCAGGAGCAGGCAGGCCAGCCACGGTCCGAATCCACGCGACAGGGCCAGGCCCACGAGGGCGCCGCCCTGGAGCAGCATCCCGGCGATGATCGGCCGGCGCCGGCCCCAGCGGTCGCTCGCCGGTCCCGTCGCGATCTGCAGCACGCCCCAGGTCAGCGGGTACGCCGCCGCCAGGGCGCCCACCGCGTCGATGCCCAATCCTGCCGACACGAAGAGCGGGGGCAACAGGCCCCACGCGATGCCGTCGTTGAGGTTGTTGATGAGACCGGCCTGATTGCACTGCCCGAGTGCGCGACGCTCGATTTGCGGGGCCGCACGGCGATCACCGTCCTCTCGGGCCCGTGCTTCGACGCGTACGTGGCCGGTCGTCTCTCGCACCAGAAACGTGAGGGCGAGACCCGCCGCTGCGAACGCGAGGCCCAGGTAGAACGGCTCGGGCCGCAGGCCGTAGCGCGCCGCAATGAGTCCGCTCGCGTACGCGGCCACACCGACGGCGACATAACCAGCGAACTCGTTCAGGCCCATGGCCAGGCCGCGCCGGCGGGGCCCCACGAGGTCGATCTTCATCAGGACGGTCGTCGACCAGCACAGACCCTGGTTCACGCCGAGCAGCGCGTTCGCCACGATGACCCACGTCCACGACGGCGCCAGCATGACCAGCAGAGGCACGGGCAGGCCGGCCAGCCAGCCCGCGATCAGCACCGGACGGCGGCCGTAACGGTCGGAGAGCCGGCCCGCCGCCAGATTCGTCGGCGCCTTGACCGCGCCGAACGTGGCGATGAAGGCAAGCGTTGCCACGCCCGATCCGATACCAAATTCGGCTTCGGCGAGCACGGGCAGGACGGCGCGTTCGAGCCCGACCATCGCGCCGACGAACGCATTCACCAGCACCAGCAGCCAGAATTGGCCGGCGTTTTCCCGAAGCCCGAGAACCGGGGCGCTCGGCGCATCCGATCGCGACGTCATCACGCTCGTGGTAGAATGAAAACGGGCGACGACCGACGTGTGCCGCGGTCGCCGCCCGAAGGTCCGGTTCGACGCCGGCTAGCGCAGCATCAGCTTCGCGATCGTCTGAAGCTGCATGTTCGACGTGCCCTCGTAGATCGTGCCGATCTTCGCATCGCGGTACAGCTTCTCGACGGGATACTCCTTGGTGAAGCCGTATCCGCCGTACAGGTCGATGCAGGTGGAGGCAATGCTCTGCGCGACCTGCGAGGAGAACAGCTTCGCCATGGCAGCCTCGGCGACGAACGGCATGCCGGCATCCTT
>JBFJPA010000210.1:0-7751 GCA_041617355.1 Longimicrobiales bacterium | reverse complement strand
CGCTCGTGACCGTGCTCGTGCAGACCGACCGGTTCGGCACGTCCGTCGCGCGGGCATTGCGTGTGCACGCGGACACCATGCGGCAGAAGCGGCGCCAGCGTGCCGAAGAGTCGGCGGCCAAGACGACGATCAAGCTCGTGTTCCCGCTTGCCTTCTGCATCTTCCCGGCCATGTTCGTCGTCGTGCTGGGTCCGGCCCTGATCCAGATCGCACGGGAGCTGAGCGGGCTCGGCGCGGGATGATCATTCGCGTGCTGAACAAGACACGCGGCAGCGTACTCGGTTCGAGGGTCGAGCTCGCGGACCGCTGGTGGCTGCGCGTGCGCGGCTTCCTGCGGCGGCCACGGCCCGACAGGGGCGAGGGCATTCTGCTCAGTCCGTGTCGCGCCGTGCACACCGTCGGTCTCGGGTTCCCGCTCGACGTGATCTTCATCGATCGCGATGGCGGCGTGGTCGCACTGTATCCGAGTCTGCGGCCCGGCCGCTTCACCCGCTTCCACCGCAGCGCCGAATACGCGCTCGAGTTGCCTGCCGGCACGATCGCCGCGACCGCCACCGACGAGACGGACAGCATTGCCTGGCTGCCGGCCGAGGTCGAGGCGATCGTCGATCCGCCCGCCGGTCGACGTGAGGTCACTGGTACCGGAGCGTCCTGATGAGCATCGCCGTGCAGTCCGCCGAGGCGACGACGCCCGACTATCCCCGTGCGCCGTCGACCCTGCGCGAGACCGGGCTGTCCCACGAGGCCGTGGTCGATCTGCTGCTCAAGACGATGTACGTGCAGGGTGCGCGGACGGGCCAACAGCTGACCGATTCGGTTTGTCTGCCCTTCGACATCGTCGATGAGCGGCTGCTCTGGCTGCAGGAGCGACGCCTGATCGAGGTCCGCCGCACGCAAGGTCCGGCGCGCGGCAGCTACGTGTTCGACCTCGGCGAAGCAGGTCGAGCGCGCGCGCGCGAAGCGTTCGAGGCGAGCCAGTACGTCGGCCCCGCGCCCGTTCCGCTCGAGACGTATTGCCGGTGGGTCGAGGCGCACTCTGTCCGCGACGTTCACCTCTCACGCGAGCGAATCCGCGAGGGGTTCCGGCATCTCGTGCTCTCGGATGACCTGCGCGAGGCGCTCGGCCCCGCGATCAACTCGGGTGGCTCGATCTTCCTCTACGGCGATCCTGGCAACGGCAAGACCGTGATCGCCGAAGCGATCGCGCACATGATGGGCGGTGCGTTATACCTGCCGTTCGCGGTCGATATCGATGGCCAGATCATGCTCGTGTATGATCCGGTGCACCACAGGCCGGTCGAGGAAGACACGGCGCCCGAGCGCAGCAAGGAGCCAGCCTGGCTCCGCCAGATCGGCGACCATGACCGCCGCTTCGTGCGGGTGTACCGTCCCAGTGTGTTCGTGGGCGGTGAGCTCTCCCTCGAGCAGTTGAACTTGCAGTTCGATCCGTACACGAAGATCTACCAGGCGCCGTTCCAGCTGAAGTCGACCGGTGGCGTTCTCGTCGTCGATGACTTCGGACGACAGCTCGTGGACCCGCACGACCTGCTCAATCGCTGGATCGTGCCGCTGGAGAAGCGGATCGACTACCTGACGCTGCAAACAGGCGTGAAGTTCACCGTGCCCTTCGACTGTCTGCTGGTTTTCGCGACGAACCTGAATCCGCACGATCTCGTGGATGAAGCGTTCCTGCGTCGCATTCAATACAAGGTCAACGTACACGATCCGACGCCGGCCGAATACGACGAGATTTTCCGTCGCGAGTGCGCAGTCCGGCAGATCCCGTTCCAACGGCATGCAGTGGAGCGCCTCCGCGGCGAGTATTATCACACGCGCGGCATCGCGCCGCGCGCGTGTCATCCGCGTGACCTGTTGGACCACGTCTCGAGCATCTGCCGGTACGAGGGCGTTGCCCCGCACATCAACGACGAGCTTCTCGATCGGGCCTGCCAGGCCTATTTCCTGGTCATGGCGCCGAAGCAGATGGAAGCTCACCAACGGAAGGTTGAAGCGAATGGAGCGTGACGAAGGGAAGCGGGACCCGTCGATCTCGATGCAAATGGGCGAGGCCATCGTAGTTCGCCTTTCGCAGGTCGAGCGCGAGCTACGCGCGGCGAGGCGGACGATCGCGCTCGTTTCGCTGGGTCTCGTGGCGGCGACAGCGCTGGCCGTCGTCTCGCTCGCGACGGCCATCTGGTTCCGCGGCAATGTGGACGCGCTGCAGACGCGTCAGATCGTGTTATCGGACGAACAGGGCATCTCGCGCGCCGTGGTCCGGGTGCAGGAGGACAACGCGGCCAGTCTGGTGCTGCAGGACCGCAACGGCGTAGGCCGGCTGCGGCTGTCGGTCCTCGAGAACGGCTCGCCGGGCATCGCGTTGTCCGACAATCGGGGCCGTGCCCGCGCCGTACTCGGCTTCCTGCCCGAGCAGGGCGGCACGCTCGTGTTCGCGGACGAGGAAGGCAATACGCGCGCGGTCTTCGGCGTGACGGGCAATCTGGGTGCCTCGCTCGCGTTCCTCGATGGATTCGGCGTCACCCGCGCCAGCTTCGGCATTGACGATAACGGTGAGCCCTCCTGGCTGGTGAATCAGCGCGAGCCGGCAGACACGTCGGCCTCGGCGCCCGGTCGCTGACCGGCAAACCCGGCCACGACATGCCCATCGGCGCCGGGCCTCCTCCGCCTCGCGAGGACATGGAGGCGGGTCCCGGCGCCGGCGCCGGTTCGGCGAATCGGCTCCGCCTTTCCATCGTCGATGTCACGTTCGCGCTCTTCTGTCTGATCCCACCGCTCGTCTTCGGTGCACAACTGCTCAACTCCGATGGGGATGCCGCGCGCCACATCCGCATGGGTCAGTTGATCCTGAGCGGCGGACTCTTTCAGAACGACACGTTCTCGTTCACGCGGCCGGACGAACCCATGCTGCTGACGGAATGGGCCAGCCGGGTCGTGTTTGCGGCCGTGCATGGCGCGGGCGGCCTTGCGGCCGTGTGTCTGTTCGCGGGTCTGGTGATCGGTGCGGCGTACGCGTTGGTCGTGCTGTTCTTGCGCCGGCGGGGCGTGGACCCGTTGCTGGCGTACCTGATCGGTATCGGCGCCGCCGTGGTCGGCCAGATCCATTGGCTGGCGCGGCCGCACGTGTTCACGTTCCTCGGCCTCGCCCTGTTGCTGTTCCTGCTGGAGCCCGCGCGCCGGCGACGCGTGTGGCTGCACGCGCCGCTGTTCCTGGTTTGGGCCAATCTACACGGTGGCTTCGTGCTGGGTCTCATCATCATCGGCGCGTACGCCGTGGGCGCCGCGGTCGAGGCGTGGCTGGATGCGGGCGGACGTGCGCATTGGGTCGGCCTCGCCCGGTATCACGCCGCGGGTCTGGCCCTGGCTTTCCTGGCGACGCTGGTGAATCCCGCGGGTCCACTGCTGCACGCCCGCGTGTTGTCGTTACTGGGCAGCGCCGAGCTGACGGGCGGCACGTTCGAGTTCATGTCGCCGAACTTCCATACCATGGATGGCCGGCTGTTCCTCGTCGTCCTCGCCGCGACGGTGGCGGTGCTGACGGTGCTGCGCCGACCCGCGTTTCCAAGGTTCGCCACGATCCTGCTCATGATCGCGGGAGCGTTGGTCGCGCGGCGCAACATCGCGCTGTACGGCCTGGTCGTGTTGCCGCTCCTCGCGCTGCACGCGGACGCGGCGTGGCGCTCGGTTCGTCAACCCCGCTGGCTGGTGAAGGTCCGGTCGGCGTTTCAGGACGGGGAGGCGATCGCGCGGCCCGGCCGCTGGCTCGCCGTTCCGCTCGGGGTCCTCCTCGGTCTGGGCGTCGTGCGCGGCTCGATCGGCGATGCCGAGTTGGTCCCGGATCGGTTCGACGCTGAGATCTTCCCGATCGGCGCGGTCGCGGCCGCACGGGACGCCGGTCTGCAGGGCAATCTCTTCAACCACTTCACCTGGGGCGGCTACGTCGTCTATGCCTGGCCGGGGCAACAAATCTTCATCGATGGCATGACCGACTATTTCGGCGAGGACATCTTTCGCGAGTACCGGCGCATGGTCCGGCTGGAGCCGGGCTGGGACGAAGTGGTTCGCAAGTACGACATCGAGCTGGTTCTGCTGCCGCCGGAGGGCCCGCTCGCCTACGCGCTGCGCACGCGCACGGACTGGTCGGTCTGGTACGAAGACGATACCGCGGTCCTGCTGCGTCGCCAGCCGCCGTCATGATGCGGTCGAGCGTCGAGCCCGTTGCCGGCGGTGCACCGGCTTCGGTCCGGACCGGCTTCGACATCATGCTCGTGGCCGTGCTCGCGTCGTTGTTCGTGGTGGGCGGCGCGACGGCCTTGCGGGCGGTACCGTCGCCCGACCTCTCCTGGTTGTTGCTCGCCGCCGAACGCGTGCTCGATGGCGCGCGGTATGGCGCCGACGTGATGGAAGTGAACCCGCCACTCGTTGTCTGGATGTTCATTCCGGCCGTCGCGCTCGGCCGCTGGCTCGCACTGCCAGCCCATTCCGTGCTCGTCATGTTGACACTGGGGCTGGTCGCGGTTTCGCTCGTGCTCGTGAACGCGGCGCTGACGAGTGTTCTGGAACGGGCGCATCAGCGCTCACTGCTCATCGGCCTGGCCACGGCGTTCCTGCTGCTGCCCGGCCTGGACTTCGCGCAAAAGGAACACTTCGCGGCGTTGTTGTGTGCGCCGTGGATCGCGCTCGCGGGCCGACGTGCCGACGGTGCGCCGGTCGCAATGCCCGTCGTGCTGTCCGCCGCCGTCGTCGGCTCGCTCGGCTGGGCGCTCAAGCCGCACTTCCTGTTCGCGTTGGGCGCGGTCGAAGCGGTCGTGCTGCGCCGGCGAGGCGTGCGCATGCTGGTCCGACCGGAGCTCGTGGTGCTGGGCACCGCAGCGATCGCGTACGTCGCGCTGGCTGCATTGCTGGCGCCGGACTACTTCGACCTCGTGCGCCGGTTTCGGCCGGTGTATGCCGTGTACCTGACGCAGCGGCCGCTGGATGCCGTCCTGCTTTCCATCGGCGCGATCGGGTTGTTCGTGTATGGACTGGTGCGTCGCGCCGATGAGCCCGTGCCCCTCGTCTTCGCGGCCGCGGCGCTCGGTTTCCTGCTGGCGGCAGTGCTTCAGATGAAATGGTGGAGCTACCATTTCCTCGCGGCCGGCGTGTTCGGTGTCGGGACGGCGGCGGTCCTGCCCGTTCGCTCAGTCAAGCGGCTACGACTCGCGGCGACGGTCGTGGTGCAGGTGCTCGCCGTAGCCCTGCTCGTACGCGCCGTGGTCCGTGATGTGGACGTGATCGCGAGGCCGTGGGCGCGCGCGAATATCGTCGAGCCGGACCTGCGCGCGGTTCGTGATTTCCTGAGCCGGGCCGCGCCCGGCCAGCCGGTCATGGTGCTCTCGACGAACATCCAATCCGGATTCCCGGCCGTGCCGCTGGCGGGATCGGTGTGGGCCTCGCGCCTGCCCAGCCTGTGGCCACTGATCGGACTGTACGACGATGAGCTGCGCGGCTCGCCGGAGATTCACTACCGGCCGCCCGCGCGACGCACGGGAATTGAAGCGTACATCGGCGACATCGTGGCGGACGACCTCGCACGCTGGCGGCCCGCCGTCATCCTCGTCCTGCGTTATGAGCCGACCGCGTGGCACTCCGGCGGCGCGTTACGCTTCGACTATCTGACGTATTTCGGCGCCGACCCGAGGATGGCGGAGCTGCTGGCCGACTACTCGCGAGCGGCAGACGTCGGCCGGTACGGCGTGCTCTTGCGTCGGGGCGCCGGGTAACGGTGGCGTCGTCGCCGCGAACCGCGGTCAGAGCGGCCTCGGCCCCTCCCGCTACGTGGAGGGAAGCGCTTCGCCTCGAGTCGCCGCTGCTCGTCGTCGTCGCCAGTTATGTCGGCGCTGTCGCGGTCATCGCAATGTTCAGTGACGCGGCCCGGCCCTTGTTCGCCGCCGGGCCTGAGGCCGGCCTGGTCGTGGCGATGGTCGCGCTCGTGGCCGCCGGCTTGTGCATGCTGGACCTGTTACGAGAAGGCCGTTCGATGACGCAGCGCGAGACGTGGGTCCGGTTCCGCCGCCGCGTTCTCGCTCCGGCGACGGTCCTTCGCTTCGGAGTGGCGGCTACGCTGTTCTGGCCGTTTCTCGATGTCTTCGGCTGGATGAAGAGCCGGATCCCGGTGCTACGGCCGTTTTATCTCGATCCCGCCCTCGTCGAATGGGAGCGCGTGCTCCACGTGGGCCGGCAACCTTGGGAGTGGTTGTGGCCGGCATTCGGCTCGGCCCCCATGGTCCGATTCCTCGACCTCTTCTATCACCCGCTTTATTCCGCCGTCGTCGTCTTGACCGTTCTCTGGTTCGCGCTGCGGCCGGCCGGCGCGTTCCGCATGCAGTTCCTGCTGACGTACGTTCTCATCTGGATCGTGCTCGGCTCCGTCTTCGCCACTGCGTTGTCCTCCGTCGGGCCGTGTTATTACGGCCGGCTGCTGCCGGGTGCGGCTGACCCGTTCGCGCCGCTGATGGCGCAGTTGAACGCGATTCACGTGGAGCAGCCGCTGGCATCGATCACGGCGCAGAACGTGCTCTGGGCCGGCGTCGAGAATCGGGCGCTCGCCCTCGGCGTGTCCGCCATGCCGAGTGTGCATGTCGGGATCGCCGCCCTGATCATGTTCGCGGCGCTGCGGGCGCACAGAGTCCTCGCGATCGTGGGTGTCGTCTTTTTCGTGATCACGTTGCTGGCGTCCGTCGTGCTCGGCTGGCACTACGCGCTGGACGGATACGTGGTGCTGCCGCTGGTCGGCGCCCTGTGGTGGGCGACGGGCCGCCTATCGCGGCACCATTTTGCTGTCCCGCCGGACGGACGAGGCGAGTGACCACGGCCGCGCGGACGCGTCTCGCCGCCGCCATCGTCACGATCACGGGCTTGGCGGCGCTGGTCTCCATTCACGATCCGTTCTTCGCCGGACTGCGTGCGGACGAGTTCCTGATCGCGTCGTGGGGGAAGCAGGTCGCCGCGGGGGGCGCGCCATACCGCGACTTCTTCACTTTCCTCGGCCCGCTCATCCCGTATGGCGCCGGTGGCCTCGCCGCTGTCTTCGGTCCTGGCACCGTCCCGCTCCGCGTGGTCAGCGTGCTGGCGCAACTTGGCGCGATGCTGGCCCTGTTCGGGCTCGCCCGCGCGCGCGGCGGGACGCCACTCTTCGCTGCCGCGCTCGCGCTCTGGCTGCCCGTACTGCTCGTTCCGTTCTGGCCGTACGTCTCGCACCAGTGGGTCGCGGGCGCCTGTGCCGTAATCGCTGTCGCGCTCGCGGTGGTGCGCGACTCGACGTTGGCTCTGCTGCTGGCCGGCGTGCTCGGCGCGTCGGCCGCGCTCATGGTCCAGACCATCGGCGTTCTCGTGTTGCCGGCGCTCGTCGTGATCGGCTGGCTCGGCGAGCCGCGCCGCGGCCGCCTCGGTTGGTTGGCTGCTGGCGCCGCGTTGCCGGTCGGCGCGTCGGTCGCGCTGCTTGCACGCGATAGCGCGCTGCGCGATGCCGTGCACCTCGTCCTCGTTTGGCCACTCCGATTCTACAAGCAGGGCGGCGGCTTCAATGCCGGCTCGTTCTTCGATTACCTCGGTGGCACGTTGACGACGCCGCTGAGCCGCACGATCCCGCAGTCCGAGCTCATTGTGCTGGGATGCGTGGCGCTGCTCGTCCTGCTCGCCGTCGTCGGCGCCGTCCGCTGGGCCGTCGATGCGCGAACATCGGCGCAGCGCGGCGG
>JBFJPA010000209.1:0-7768 GCA_041617355.1 Longimicrobiales bacterium | reverse complement strand
GCGTGGCGCGACGCGGCGAGTTTGCCATGCGGACCGTGCTCGGCGCACGCCAGTCCGCGGCCATGCGGCCGGCGCTCGTGGAGAGCGCGGTTCTCGCGTTCACGGGCACGACCCTCGGTCTCGCGCTGTCCTGGGCGGGCGTCCGCGTGATTCGGGCTCTCGTGCCCGGCCAGCTGCCGCAACTGCAATCGCTTTCCATCGACGGCGGCGTGCTCCTGTTCGCGGTGCTGCTGACCGCGATCGTGGCCATCACCTGCGGCGTCACACCCGCCTGGCAGGCGGCGCGGGCCGAGCCGCAGGATGCGCTGCGCGCGAGCGGCCGGACCGGCCGGGGCCTCGGCCACCAGCGGTTTCTGCGCGCACTCGTCGCCGTCGAAGTCGCACTTTCCCTTCTGTTGCTACTCGGCGCCGGCCTCGCCGTGCGCGGATTCCAGCGTCTCGTCGATCAGGATCCGGGGTTCGACCCGCGGCCACTCCTCTCGTTGACCGTGAATATCCCGCCGGATCGTTACGCGGACGGTTCGACGACCGAACGCTTCCTCGTCCCCGCACTCGACGCCGTGCGTGCCTTGCCCGGCGTGGTCGAAGCCGGGGCGATCTCCCTGATTCCCTACACGAACTGGGGATGGAACTTCAACGTGAGTTACGAGGGCCGCGCCAACGACGACCCGACTCGCCTGCCGCTCGTCGAGACGCGGACCGTCACGCCCGGCCTCTTCGCAGCGTTGGGCCTGGAGCTGGTGGGCGGGCGCCTGCCGACCGCAGCCGACGCATCGCCCGACGCGCCGCTCGTCGTCGTCGTCAACGAAGCGTTGGTGCGGCGGGACTTTCCAAACGAGGATCCGATCGGCAAGCGGTTCCATTCCGGCCCCACGACTTTCGCGACGATCGTCGGCGTCGTGCGCGACATCCGGAATTTCGGACCCGATCGTGATCCGCGCCCCGAAGTGATGTGGAGCTACGGCCGCACCGAAGCCCGGAGCACATCGTTCCCGCTTCTCGTGCGCGTCAGCGGCGATCCCGCGAGCATGGCGCCTGCCGTGACGGCCGCGCTCCGCAGCGTCGACGGTGAGGTCGCGATCAGCGGGCTTCGTCCCATGACGGACGTCATCGCGCAGTCGGTCGGCCGGCCCCGCTTTTATCTCGTGCTGATGAGCGTGTTCGCCGCGGTCGCACTGTTGCTCGCGACGGCCGGTCTCTACGGCGTGATGAGCTACGCGGTCGCCCAGCGTTCCCGCGAGCTGGGCATCCGCAGCGCACTCGGCAGCACGCCCGGGCGAACGCTCGCGATGGTCCTGCGGCAGGGGTTCGCGCTGATCGGTCTCGGCGCGGCGGTCGGTCTGACCGCCGGCGCCGGTCTCACGCGCTTTCTCGAGAGTTTGCTCTACGGCGTCAGCCCGCTCGACGGCGTGACCTTCGCGGCCGTCACGGCGGCCCTCGCCGCCGCCGGCACGGTCGCCATCCTGCTACCGGCCCGCCGCGCCGCGACCGTCGATCCGGTCATCGCGATGCGGACCGACTGACCTCAGCCGCAGGCGATGTGGAGCGGGCCGCCGCCAACGTGCACGCGACCCGACGCATCGAAGGCGACACTGATGACCTGGTGCACACGCAGGCTCACGGCGCCGCCCGGGCCGATCAACAGGAAGTTGTTCACGAAGGACGATGTCTTGATGTCTCCATCCGCGACCGTCTGCACGATCTTCGTGACGCCGTTGCCGATATACCCATCGCCCGTACTGAGTCCTGAGCCCGTGATCCGCTGCGGGTTCACGTGCGAGATGAACGTCAATCCACCGGACGCGCGCGTGGAAAAGTGCGTCATGATGTGCAAGGAGCCCGCCACCTGGACGAGCTCACCGACACCGCCATTGGCGCACGGAACGAACGACAGCAGCGACACGTCGATCACCGTGCTGATGCTGGCGTTCGCGGAGTTGTGGGCGACGGGCAGGTCGGTGGAAACCGGTGCCACGATCGGGTCGGCGTCGGCACAGGCGGCAAGCAAAAGCGCGGCAAGGACGGCTGGCACGGATCGCACGGGTCCACCTCCGTTGGCGAACGGATTCGCGACCCAGCCGTCGTGGCCCGGCCGCCCTTCGGGGAAGCGCCGTACCAAGTTGCGTCGGTGTGCCGAGAATCGGCAAGCCCGCCAGGCTCAGCGTTCCGCCGGCTCGAGGAGGGCGACTTCATCGACCCACGCGACGCGGCCGGGCTCGAGGCTGCGGCGCAGGTCCCGGTCGAATGTCGCGAGGTCCCGGCGCGACGCCTCGTCCGCGTCGTCCGCGCTCGAATAGACGACCTCGCCGACCCGACGTTCGCCGTAGCGCAACGCTGCCCGAGCCGCGGCGGCAGCCTCGATCTGCGACCGGAGACGGGCGAACCGGTAACGCAGCGCGCCGTCGGCCCCCGTTTCGACCTCGCCATCCCACTCCGCGAGCAGGTCGCGCAAGATCCGCTCGACCTCCGTCGACGTGGGAACGGCATCGGGCAGGGCTTCCGCGACGCGTTCCCTGATCCCGCCTGCCGTCACGGCTTCGTCCGCCAGGGCCGCGTCGAAGACCTGACCCAGCACGACACGCCGCACGTTGTCCGCTCGTCGTTTCGCGTTGTCGCGTCGCACGCCGATCGTACGCACGGCCGGAATTGCGAAGAAGAGGATGGTGAATGCGAGCGGAAACCAGACGAGCGTGGTCCACGCCACGGGGCCGCCGATGCCGAGCGTCGGGAAGACGAAGAGCACGGCCGAGGCGACGCCGGCCAGATTGAACGCGTTGATGCCGGCGATGGCGAGATTGCTGCCGATCGAGTTGCCGGTGATGGGTCGCGATGGCTTCAACTGACGCCACGCCGGATCCGGCGGGGTCGCCGAAACACGGCCGTGTGCACTCACCATGAGGTCGGGGAACCGATAGATGACTTCCCCTTCTGGCGTTGCGCTGGCATCGCCATCCAGCGCGCCCAGCAGGCGGCCCAGCTCCTCGTGCGCCCGTTCGGGCGCGTCGCCTGTGTGCATGACCAGGTCTGCCGTAGCGAGCACGCCGTCCCGGGCGCGGATCAGTCGGACGTGTTCCCGATCCCGCTGTTCCTGGGATGGCACCGGCTGATCGGGACCGAAGACGAACGCGAAGACCTTCTTGTAGAAGGGGACCCGCCGCTTTCGTCCACCCATTCGCTCGTACCGATGGCCGTAGTACGGTGCGCCCCAGCGCCAGTCGGGCGCCCAGAACAGGAACCACAACCAGTCCATGCGGAAATGCCGCCCCCTCGGCAGGTCGACGTCATCCTTCTTCGCGATGACGACGACGATGGCGGCGACGGCGAGAACGAGGAAGATCACGAAATAGGCGACGAGCGTGAGCGCGATCCACGCCTTGAACGCGGTTTTCGCGACCCGTTTCAGACCGCGCACGACGCGGCGCCACCACGGGACATGGTCGCGGCTGAGCAGGCGCGCGTCGAACGCATAGACGATGTCGCCCCGGTCGCCCACTTCGACGTGGCCGCGGTGCGTCTCCAGGATCGAACGCAACGCAGATTCCGCCCGCGCCTGCACGAGGCCCGTCGCCGCCACGATGTCGGCGACGGTCGCGCGCCCGCGCAGGCGGCGTAATGCGTCGATCACGGTTTCGCGCTGCTCATCGACCGTGACCACGGCACTGCTCATCGATGCAACTCCTCGCTGGTGGAGAGCGTAAGGCACGAACCGGGGCGGTTGAACGCACCGCTTGCCAGTACGCGGGCAACCCTGCGTGTGTTGCAGGGGCTTGCCCTCACCCCGGGGCCGGTGAAGGATTCCCGGCAACCGATCCCGCTCCCCGAGTTTCCGATCATGCCCCTCGAGCTCGTTATCTCCGGCGTTTCCAAGACGTACCCCGGCGACGTCCGTGCGCTTCGCGACATCGATCTGCGCGTGCCGACCGGCATGTTCGGATTGCTCGGCCCGAACGGCGCGGGCAAGTCCACGCTGATGCGGACGGTCGCGACCTTGCAGGAGCCGGACACGGGCTCCATCCGCCTGGGCGACATCGATGTCCTCGCGGACAAGGCCGGCTTGCGCCGCCTGCTCGGCTACCTGCCTCAGGAGTTCGGCGTCTATCCGCGCATCTCGGCGCTCGAGATGCTCGACCACCTCGCCGTGCTCAAGGGCATTGTCGACCGCCGCCACCGCAAGGACCTGGTCGACGCGCTGCTGCACCAGACCAATCTGTGGGACGCGCGCAAGCGCAAGCTGGGCACGTTCTCGGGCGGCATGAAGCAGCGGTTCGGCATTGCGCAGGCACTGCTCGGCGATCCGAAGCTGCTCATCGTCGACGAGCCCACGGCCGGTCTCGACCCTGCGGAACGGAATCGTTTCCTCAACCTGCTCAGCGAGGTGGGCGAGAACATCGTCGTCATTCTGTCCACGCACATCGTCGAGGATGTCACGGACCTGTGCAGCCAGATGGCCATCCTGATCGGCGGTCGGGTTCGGCAGTCGGGCCGACCGACCGACCTGATCGCCGCATTGAGCGGTCGCGTCTGGAGCGCCGTCGTGGACCGGGCCGCCCTCGATGATCTGCGTGCCCGCCACGACGTCATCTCCACGCACCTGCACGCCGGCCGGACCGTCGTACGGGTCGCGGCCGAGGCCCAGCCCGACGCGTCGTTCGGGCCGATCGAGCCGACCCTCGAAGACGTCTATTTCTGGACATTGCACGAAACGCAGCGCGAGGGAGCCGCCGCATGACGCGCGCGAGCCCGCTGGCCATGTTCCGCGCCGTCTTCGGCTTCGAGCTGCGACAGCAGCTGCGCTCGGCCGTCTTCTGGATCGGCGCCGTCGCGTTTGCGCTGCTCGCCTTTGGCGCCGTGACCACCGACGCCGTCCAGATCGGCGGCTCCCTCGGCAACGTGAACCGCAACGCGCCGTTCGTCATCCTGCAGATTCTCGCACTGATGAGCCTGATCGGCGTGTTCGTGACAACGGCGTTCGTGGCCGGCGCCGTGTTGCGCGATTACGAGCTGCGCACGCACGAGATCTTCTTCGCGACGGGTGTCACACGCTTCGCCTACCTGGGCGGCCGCTTCCTCGGCGCGTTCACGGCGGCCGTGCTGGTGTTCGTGCCGGTCGCGCTGGCCATCGCGATCGGCGCGCTCATGCCGTGGATCGAACCGGAGCGTGTCGGCCCCTTCATGCCGATGGCGTACGTGATGGCGTTCGCCGCATTCGTGCTGCCCAACCTGCTCCTCATGAGCGCCGTCTTTTTCAGTCTGGCGACGCTGACCCGGTCGATGATGGGGACGTACGTCGGACTGGTCGCGTTCTTCGTCGCCTACGGTGTCGCCGGCACGGTACTCGCCGACATCGAGAACCGTCAGCTCGCCGCCTTGCTCGACCCGTTCGGTTTCGCCGCACTGCTCCTCGAGACCCGCTATTGGACGACGATCGAACGCAACACACGCATCCTCTCGCTGTCCGGCTCCCTGCTCGCGAACCGCGCCATCTGGGTCGGCCTCGGCGTGCTGGTCCTGGGCGCGACGTTCGCCAGCTTCCGCTTCGTCGCTGCGCCCGTGCGCCAGACCCGGCGCTGGCTCCGTCGCCGGCTCACCGCCGAAGCGGAGCCGCCTCGGCCGGTGCCGCTCCAGCCGCCCAGGCCACCCTCCCGACACGACGCCGGCGCCACGCGCGCCGCGCTGTTCCGCCAGATGCGACTCGAGATCGGCCGAGTGCTGCGCAGTGTCGCGTTCCCGATCATCCTCGCGTTCGGCGTGCTGAACCTCGTCGGCAGCTCGACCACCATCGGACAGATCTTCGGTACGGCCGTCTATCCCGTGACACACCTCATGGTGACCGTGATCGAGGGCGCGTTCCTATTGTTCGTGATCATCATCGCGACGTTCTACGCCGGTGAGATGGTGTGGCGAGACCGGCAGACCGGAATGGACGAGGTCGTCGATGCCCTGCCAGTCCCGTCCGGTGTGTTCTGGGGCGCGAAGCTCGCCGCCCTCCTGCTCGTCGTGTTCCTCGTGCTCGCGGCCGGCGCGGTCACGACCATGGGCATCCAGCTCTATCACGGATACAGTCGGCTCGAGCCGGCGCTCTATGCGAAGGCGCTCTTCCTCGTCATCGGCGTGCCGTTCGCACAGGTCGCCGTCCTCGCCCTCGCCGTCCAGGTCCTGCTCAACCAGAAATACGTCGGCTACCTGGCTATCGTCCTGTACGCGATCAGCCTGCCCATCCTCGGGGCACTCGACTTCGATCACCTGCTCTATCAGTACGCCGGTGCGCCGTCCGCACCCTACTCGGACATGAACGGATACGGCCACTACGCCGTGAAGGTGTTCTGGTTCGGGCTGTACTGGACTTTCGCGGCGGGAATCCTGGCCGTCCTGATCCACCTGTTCTGGGTGCGTGGCCGCGAAACGGCGTTGCACACGCGGCTGCGCCTTGCGGCCGACCGGTTGCGCGGCACCGTCCGCGTCGCGCTCGTCGTCTGCAGCCTCGGCTTCGTCGCGACCGGCGCATGGATCTTCTACAACACGAACATTCTCAACACGTACGAGTCGGACGACACCCGTCTGGACCGGCTCGCGCGGTACGAGAAGGAGTACAGCCAGTTCGAGGGCGCGCCGCAGCCGCGGATCGCGTCGATCTACGTCGATGTCGACATCTTCCCCGAGCGCCGCGCCCTCGACCTGCGCGGCAACTATCTGCTGGTCAATCGGACCGCCGAGCCCATCCAGTCACTGTACGTCCTCGTCCCGCGCGACGTTGCCGTCCGTGCCTTGGAGGGCGTCGGCAGCCTCGCGTCCCACGACCCGGACGTGGGCTGGCGTACGTATGCGCTGCCGCAGCCGCTCGGGCCCGGCGATTCGCTGCGCATGCAGTTCGCGCTTGCGGTCGAAACGCGTGGCTTCGCACTGACCGGTGGATTCAACGAGGTCGTCGCGAACGGCAGCTTCTTCAACAACTACGATGTGCTGCCGCACATCGGGTACTCGGCGGGCATCGAGCTACAGGATCCGAACGAGCGGCGGAAGCGCGGGCTGGAGCCGATCGAGCGCATGCCGAAGCTCGAGGATGAGGCCGCGCGACGCGACAACTACATCTCGAGCCAGGCCGACTGGCTCGACTTCGAAACCGTCGTCAGCACGAATCCCGACCAGATCGCCATCGCGCCCGGATACCTGCAACGCGAGTGGACCGAGAACGGGCGGCGCTACTTCCACTACAAGATGGACGCGCCCATCCTCGGCTTCGTCGCCTGGCTGTCAGCGCGCTGGGAGGTCCGTCGCGACCGCTGGAACGACGTCGCCATCGAGATCTACCACCACCCGGCCCACGCCTACAACGTGGAGCGCATGATCGAGAGCGTGAAGACGTCGCTCGCGTACTTCACGGAGAACTTCGGGCCCTACCAGCATCGCCAGGTGCGCATCGTCGAGTTCCCGCGCTACGCCAGCTTCGCGCAGTCGTTCCCGAATACGATCCCCTACTCGGAATCGATCGGCTTCATCGCGCGATTGGACGACGAAGCGGACGAGGGCCCGATCGATTACGTGTACTACGTCACGGCGCACGAGGTCGCGCACCAGTGGTGGGCGCACCAGGTCATCGGCGCGCGCATGCAGGGCGCTACCGTCATGTCGGAAACGATGTCGCAGTACTCGGCGCTCATGGTCATGGAGAAGGTGTACGGGCCCGAGCTGATGCGGCGCTTCCTGAAGTACGAGCTGGACCGTTACCTCGCGGGCCGGGGCGGCGAGCGGATCGAAGAGTTGCCGTTGC
>JBFJPA010000208.1:0-7781 GCA_041617355.1 Longimicrobiales bacterium | reverse complement strand
GGACCGACCGTCATCGACGCCGTCATCGGCGTCGTCAAAGCCTACACGACGCGCGTCGGCAGCGGACCGCTCCCCACGGAGATCGAGCCGCCCCTCGGCGACCACCTGCGCGAGCTGGGCGGCGAATACGGCGCCACCACCGGCCGCCCCCGCCGCTGCGGCTGGTTCGATGCCGTCGTCGTCCGCTACGCCGCACAGGTCAACGGCCTCACCGGCCTCGCCATCACCAAGCTCGACGTCCTCGACTCCTTCGAAGAGATCAAGATCTGCGTCGGCTACGAAACGGCCGAAGGCGACTGCGAGCACTTTCCCTACGACTTCACACTGCTCGAAACCGCACGGCCCGTTTACGAGACCCTGCCCGGCTGGTCTACGAACACCTCCGGCGCCCGGTCGATTGGTGACCTGCCCGCCGCCGCACGCGAGTATTTGCACCGGATCGAGACCCTCACCGGCGTGCCCATTTCGTACGTCTCCGTCGGCACCCGCCGGGATCAGATCATCGCTGTTCGCTGAAGCGAACGGCGATGATCAGGGCGCGGGCAGGGACCGGGGGCACCGGCGGCACCGGCACGAGGCCCGGGCTGGGTGGCGGGGTGGAGCCCGTGACCCACGACCGCGCCCGCGCCCGGAACGTGCCCGTGCCCGGGTCCCGGGCCCGTAAACGTGCCCCTGCCCGCGCCCCGCGACCCGTGTCGTTCATTGGCTTCCCAAGTCCCTGAGGCAATGCTAGGTTAAAAGGCTCGATCCTGAACCGCCCCGGGGAACGATGTTCGAGGAGCTGTCCGAAAAGCTCGACAACGTCTTCGGCCGGTTCCGGCAGCGCGGGCTATTGACGGAGTCCATGATCCGCGAGGGGCTCCGCGAGATCCGACGCGCACTGCTGGAGGCGGACGTGAACTTCCAGCTCGTCCGGGATTTCCTCGGGCGGGTCGAGGTGCGTGCGCTCGGCGAGCAGGTCATGAAGTCGGTCGCGCCGGGCCAGCAGATCGTCAAGATCGTGCACGACGAGCTGGTGACCCTGTTGGGCGAGCGGCCCGAGGGGATCCGGATCGCGCCGGTCCCGCCGACCGTGATCTTGCTGGTCGGCCTGCAGGGCTCGGGCAAGACGACGACGGCGGCCAAGCTGGCGAAGCGGTTGACCCGTGAGGGCCGGCAGCCAATGCTGGCAGCCCTGGACGTCTACCGGCCGGCGGCAATCGACCAGCTCGAGACGCTGGGCGGGCAGATCCAGGTTCCGGTCTTCGCGGATCGCGCGGAGACCGATGTCGCGCAACTGGCGAAGCGGGCGGTCGAAGCGGCCACGGCAGGCCGTCACCGCGCGTTGATCCTGGACACGGCGGGCCGGCTCCAGATCGACGACGAGATGATGGCGGAGCTTCGTCGCATCAGCGACGCGACGAAGCCGGCCGAGACGCTGCTCGTCGTCGATGCGATGATCGGGCAGGAGGCCGTACGCGTCGCGCAGGGCTTTCACGAGTCGATCCCGCTTTCGGGTGTGATCCTCTCGAAGATGGACGGCGATGCGCGCGGTGGCGCTGCTCTCTCGATCCGCGGCGTCGTCGGTGTGCCCATTAAGTTCGTCGGCACCGGTGAGCGAGCCGACGGCCTCGAGGTGTTCGATCCAGCCCGTATGGCGGGCCGGATCCTGCAGCAGGGCGATGTGGTCGGCCTCGTGGAGCGCGCGCAGCAGGCGTTCACCGAAGAGCAGGCCCAGAAGATCGAGCGGAAAGTCACGAAGGAAGGGAAGTTCGACCTGGAAGACTTCCTGACCGTGATGAACCAGCTGCAGAAGATGGGTCCCTTCGAGGGACTGCTGAAGATGATTCCGGGGGTGAACACCCGGATGCTGAAGGACGCGAAGGTCGATCCGAAGCGGATCAAGCACGTCGAGGCGATCATTCTCTCGATGACGCCGCAGGAGCGCCGCCGTCCCGACATCCTGAACGGCTCGCGGCGCGCCCGGATCGCCCGGGGCTCCGGTCGGCCCGTGCAAGAGGTCAACCGTCTGCTCGAGCAGTTCAAGCAGATGCAGAAGATGATGAAGCAGTTGAAAGGGATGGGCCTGGGCGGACTGCTCGGTGGCAAGGGCGGGCTGCCTTTCCCCGTTCCATAGGGAAGAGGGAATAGGCGACGGCGAGGTGGTTCCGGGCCGATCGGAGCCGCGTCGCGTTCGTCTGAAAGAGCGCGTCCTCACGGTGAGGCCGCACAAGAAACCAGAGGAACCGCAATGTCAGTAACGATTCGCTTGCGCCGCGTCGGCCGGAAGAAGCAGCCCAGCTACCGCGTCGTCGTGACCGACTCGACGCGGCCGCGCGACGGGAAGTACATCGAAGTCGTCGGCTTCTACAATCCGCGGACGAAGCCCGCGCAGCTGCGGCTCGACCTGCAGAAGGTCGAGTCGTGGATCGGGCAGGGTGCCGAGATGTCGGACACGGTGGCGTCGCTGGTACGCAAGGCGAAGCAGGGCGGCGACCGGTCGGTCGCGCTGATGGCGCCGGCGACTCCGTCGGACGAAGCGGCACCCGCGGAGTGACGGACGCGGCGGGCGACCCGCGCGCCGCGCCGGAGCACCTGATCGTCGGTCACGTCAGCAAGCCGCACGGCACGAAGGGCGAGATCTTCGTCTGGCCGCTGACGGACCGGCCCGAAGAGATCTTCGCCGCGGGCCGCGAGGTCCTGGTGGGCGGAACGGACGGCGAGCTCGGCGCGGACGCGGAGACGCATACGGTCGAGCAGGACCCGCGGCCATTCAAGCGCGGTGTGCTCGTCAAATTCGCCGGACTCGATGATCGCAACGCCGTCGAGCCGCTCGCGGGCCGATACGTGCACGTACCCGTGGATCGGCTGGCGCCGCTCGACGAAGGGGAGATCTTCTACCACCAGCTGCTCGGGCTGAGCGTCGAGACCGTGGATGGAGAGACGGTCGGCAGCGTTCGCGAAGTGTACGAAACGGAGCCGGCTCACTTGCTCGAAGTCCGCGCCACGGACGGCAAGTTGCACCTGATCCCGTTCGCGCAGCGGATCGTGAAAGTCGTCGATGTCGAAGCTGGGCGGCTGGTCATCAAGCCGCCGCCCGGCTTGCTGGAGCTGTAGGTCCGGACGCGCGGGAAGGCGCGATGCTGCGAATCAACATCGTCACGATCTTCCCGCCGTTCTTCGAGGCGCCGCTCTCGCTCAGCATTCCGGGCAGGGCAGCGGAGAAGGGGCTGGTCGAGTACCGGATCACGGACCTTCGGGATTTCACGCACGACCGGCACCGCACGGTGGACGATTACGCGTTCGGCGGCGGGCCGGGCATGGTGATGAAGCCCGAGCCTTTCTTCGAGGCGATGGATGTGCTTCGCCCGGAGGGTCCGGTGTTGTTGATGTCCGCCCGCGGCCGGCCGTTCAGCCACGCGGATGCCGTGCGGTTGTCCGTGCAGCGCGAGTTGACGTTGTTGTGCGGCCATTACAAGGATGTGGATCAGCGCGTCGCCGATTGCCTCGCCACCGAAGAAGTCTCACTCGGTGATTTCGTGCTGAGCGGCGGCGAGTTCGCGGCCCTGGCCATTACCGACGCGGTGGTTCGTCTGCTGCCGGGCGCGCTGGGCACGCACGAGGCGGCCGCGGGTGACTCGTTCTACGACGAAGGGCTGCTGTCGCCCCCGTCGTACACACGTCCGGCGCAGTATCGGGGACACGATGTGCCGGAGGTCCTTCTCTCCGGTGACCACGCCAGAGTCGAAGCCTGGCGGCGCGAGATGGCGGAACGGTTGACGCGCGAGCGGAGGCCGGATCTTTGGGACAAACACGAGAAGACGCACGGCGGCGGGTGAACGCTGCCGATCAGCGCGGTCCCGGCTCTGCCGGCCGCGGAGAAAGGAGGTTGCGATGAGCGGCATCATGCAGGAAATCGCGCGGGAGCAGATGCGCTCCGACGTGCCGGACTTCCAGCCGGGCGACACCGTACGGGTCAACGTCCGGGTGCGGGAAGGGGACAAGGAACGCATCCAGGCGTTCGAGGGCATGTGCATCGCCCGGAAGGGCGGCGGCGTGAGCGAAACGTTCACGGTGCGCAAGATCTCGAGCGGCATCGGCGTCGAGCGGGTGTTCCCGCTCCATTCGCCCACGGTCGATTCGATCACGCTCGTGCGGCGTGGGCGAGTCCGGCGTGCCAAGCTCTACTACCTCCGCAAGCTGCGCGGCAAGGCGGCCCGCATCCGGGAGAAGCGCACGACCTGACGCCGCCGTCGCGTGTCCGATGCTCGCGGTTCCAAGCGGAGAACCCGTCCCCGCACGGCGGTCGGACGGAAGCGGGCGGAGACGTGGCGACTCAAGCGACTGCTCGAGACCGAACGCGACCTCTGGTCGAGCGGGCTCCGGCACGTTGCCGGCATCGATGAAGCCGGGCGCGGTCCGCTCGCCGGACCCGTCGTCGCCGCAGCCGTCATCCTTCCGCCCGATACCGCGATCCGCGGCGTCGATGACTCCAAGCGCCTTCCGCCCGAACGGCGGGAGGCGCTCTTTCACGAGATCCGCGAGGCCGCCGTTTGCATCGGCGTCGGCGCGGCCAGCTCGCGCGAAGTCGATCGCCTGAACATCCTGCGTGCAACACACCTCGCGATGCGACGTGCGCTGACTCGTCTGCGCGTGGTCCCTGAGCGCGTCATCGTCGACGGCCTGCCCGTTCCCCTCCTGCCACCCGACCACATCGCCATCGTCGACGGCGACGAGAAGGTCCACTGCGTCGCCTGCGCCTCCATTGTCGCGAAGGTCGTGCGAGACCGACTCATGACTCGCCTGGCGCCGCGTTATCCCGGCTACGGCTGGGACACCAACGCCGGCTACGGCACGCCCGACCATCGCGAAGCGATCGCCGAGCTCGGACTCACGCCTCACCATCGGCGTAGCTTCGAGCCGAACCTGCAACTCAGCCTCGACATCGGGATCTGACCATGCACACCGAGCACCTCCGAAACGTCGGCGTAGTCCGCGTTGTCGTCGGCTGGCTGATCGCCGTCGCCGTCACATCGCTGCTCCTGCTCGCGCTCCTCGGCGTCGGCCTCGTGTCTCCGCAAGCAGGCACCGGCAGCTGGGGCGGCGTCCTGGCTCTCGTCATCGGCTTCGCCTGCGGCGGCTTCGTCGTCGCGATCCGCGCCCTTCGTGCGCCCATCCTGCACGGCATCGCCATCGGCATCACATCCCTCGTCGCAGCTTCCGCTTTCGCCTCCATCAACGGGATCATCACACCCGGCACGCGCTGGACCGAGCTCCGTGCCAGCGCCGTTGTGCTGCTCGTGATGGCCCAGTTCGTCGCCGCCGTCGTCGGCGCCCTCATCGGCTACAACATCGCGGTGCGTGGCAAGCCGGGCCTGGGCGAGCCCGACCTCCCGCCGGACTTCCAAAGCTGACCAGGGACGCGAGCACGCCGATTCCCAAACGCATGCTCGACCAGCTCATGTTGCGGAATCTGGGGGGCGACCTGACAGTGCGGTCGATCCGCACTTCGAGTCGATGGATGCCGATCAGTCCACACGCGACACGTCGGCCGCTCCCCGCTCGCCACGACGGCGGGCGAGCACATGGTCGGCCAATCGCCTCGCCAGGCTGAGAATCGTGAGCACCGTGGGACTGCCCAACGCTTCCGGGAATACGCTCGCATCGCAGACGTAGAGACCGCCGATACCCGTTTCCAGGTCAGCCGTGAGCATGTCGCCGACGCGGACCGATGCGGACGGGTGTGTACCACGCAGGGGCGTCGTCAGGAACGAGTCGGGCGCGCAACCCGCCTGCCGCAGTACACGACGCGCGACCTCCTCCGCCTGACTCAGACGCGAACGGTCCTCGGCCGTCAGGCCCTTCCGGATCCGGCTGCGCGCGCTCACCTCACCGCTCACTTCGTCCTTCAGTTTGATCATGACTCCGAGCGTCCGCTTCCAGCGGCTCCAGGTCAACGCGTAGCGGGGGGCCTTCACGCCCATGATGATCGGGTACATGAGCCAGGGGTCGATGAGCGTAGAGTAGAGGACGCCGAGATCGGGATCGGCGCAGCTCCACGTCATGGGCGGGTCGTATCCCGTGCCGTCGAAAGGAGCGGTGCCGTAGACCATGGCCGTCGTGTCCATGGCGACACCGCGGCCGGCGTCCGGAAAGCCGCTTTGCCGGAGCAGCACGGGCGAACCGATGCCACCGGCCGCGATCACCACGGTGTCCGCCTCGACGACGAAGCGGCGGCCGGCCCGGCGTCCTTCGACGCCCCGTGCGACGCCGTCCGCGGTGAGTACACGATCGACCCGCGCGCGCGTCCAGAGCTCGGCGCCGGCGGCCACGGCGTCATCCACGAATTCGGCGGCGCTCCACTTCGCACCACAGCGGCAGCCGAGCATGCAATGGGCGCCGCAGTCGAAAGACGCGGCCCGCGCGGGACTCATGAATTTGTCCTGCGGCAGCCAGTTCATGCCGAGCGCCTGGCCGGCCTGTGCGAGGCGTGTGGAGGCGGCTCCGCGTAGGGGTTCGGGCAGCGGCGCGATCTGCAGCTCCTCGGCGAGGGCGCGTGCGTGCGGCTCGAGGTCGATGCCGTGCCGCTGTTTCCACCAGGCGTGCGGCGGGGCGGAGCAGCCGCAGTACATGCTGGTGGCACCACCCACCATGAGGGGTCGAATGATGTTGAGCCCCTCGTCCGTGAAGAGAAGGGCACGCCGGTCGGCGTAGAGCAGCGCGCCGGCGTAGGTGCCGTAGACCGGACTGCCGCGCCAGTCACGGCCGCGCTCGAGGACGAGGACCCGCAACCCGCCTCGCGCCAGCCGCCGGGCCGCTGTCGCTCCACCCGGGCCGGACCCCACGATCACCACATCCGTCCGAACCACGCCGTCCCGAACCTTCACGCTCCCGTCCCGCTCGATGACTACCACGAATCTAAGGCTGGACGTCGGTCGGGCGCTGCCCCACCGGGCGAGGCGGGTTTCGCCTTCAGCCGGCGCCGCGGTTCCCCACGGCGCCTATCGTGGCGGGCCGTCATTCTGCATCATGGGGCAGGTCTTCGAGACAGGCCGCACACAGGGGGGCACATGGCCGACAGTCTGACCATTATCGACAACCGAACGGGCAAGCGCTACGAAGTCCCGATCTTCTCCGAGACCTATCCGCTCTACGGGTCGGCGATTTCCGCGACGGCGCTGCGCGAGATCAAGCTAAACGAGCACGACTTCGGTCTGCTCAGCTACGATCCCGCCTTCATGAACACGGCTTCCTGCCGTAGCTCGATTACGTTCATCGACGGCGAACAGGGCATCCTGCGTTATCGCGGCTACCCGATCCAGGATCTCGCCGAGCACTCCACGCATCTCGAGTGCGCGTACCTCACGCTGTTCGGCGAGCTGCCCAGCCGCAAGCAGTTCGACGAATGGGAGTTCGGGATCAAACACCACACCTTCGTCCATGAGAACATCCGGAAGCTGATGGACGGGTTCCACCACGATGCCCACCCCATGGGTATGCTCGTCAGCACGGTGGCGGCCCTGTCCACGTTCTATCCGGAAGCGCGTGATGTCGGCGATGCCGACATTCGCCTGAAGCAGGTGCGCCGCATCCTGGCCAAGATGCCGACCATCGCCGCGTTCGCCTACCGGCACAGCGTCGGGCTCCCACTCGTGTATCCGGACAACGACCTGAGCTACACCGGCAATTTCCTGAACATGATGTACCGGATCTCGGAGCCGAAATACACGCCGAATCCCGTGTTGGAGCGTGCACTCGATGTGCTGTTCATCCTGCACCTCGATCACGAGCAGAATTGCAGC